>JBDSGC010000275.1:0-4978 GCA_039919215.1 Thermoanaerobaculia bacterium
ACGAGCGTGCGGAGAGCATTTCCTCATTCAGGAGTTCCGACGCACCCGAGTAGTTCGGAATCACCCTCAGCAGAAGCAGTTCTCCTCTGGAGCTCCACATCTCGACGCGTGGCCGCTGCGTGACTGCGGCGAACTGTGGGAACTCCTCCGGCGTGAGATCAATGACTTTCCCTGGGAGTCCCTTCACTGCCGCTGTGCCGACTGAGCTGACCGGAACCACCGAGACGACCACAATTTCCGATTGTGGCGCCGACCGTAGCGCCTCGAGCGTTTCGGCGATCATCAGATCGAGGGCCGCACATCCCCGTAGCTGAGGCCAGAACACGATCGCCAGACGATGAGGCGTACTTGAGAGATACCTTGCGACGGACTCGGGGCGAAGGGAACGGTTTGGCGGTGCGCCGACCGTCGCACCGAAGCCCCACGACACGAAACACACGACGGTGACGCAGGCGCCCAGAAGTAATCGGAGACGCATCGTCATCTGGAGCGCAGGGGAGATGCGGTTGACGGCCTCGTTGCCGGCGCAGGAAATGTAATGATTCTTGTCAGCGGCTGAATTCCGACGCGTTTCATCTCTCCCTTTTCGAGAATGGCCCATTTCTTCACTCCAGGAACGAAAATGATCTCGGCGGCAAACGTTGGCAACTCGACGGCGGCGCCGAGCACATCCTTCGAGGCGTCGATCGGATAGACCAGCCATTGCACGCCCTCGGTTTTGCGAGGACGGTGCGTCAAGAGCAACAGTTGATTGTTTCCGCGGCAGAACAAACCTTCGGCGGCGGCCACGTTTCTCTGCGCGGCTTTCCGCAGGGGCAGGGACTCTCGCGTCAGCGCAGGCATGGAGGGTCGATTGCGAAACTCAGCGGGAACACTTCGGAGAGTGTGCGACGCCGGAGCGACCTGTTCGATCGATACTCTCTCGCCCATCGTCAGCAGGAAGACGTTCGCGCCACACGCGGCGAGATTCGAGGGGGGCGTCTGGTAGAAGCTGCGTTCCTCCGCATCCTTGTCAATCGTGGAGAGCTGCCGAAGAGCATGGCCGTTCAGCGGGACCTCGAAAACACCCCAGTCTGACCAGTCACCCTTCTGTGATTGCACGGCGCCGATGGCATACAACGCCGTCTCGCTCACCGCGACCTCGTACGGCGCGAGCGCTGCATCTCTCCCGTTCTCGCGCTCCTCCCACTCCAGCGACCATCCCGACAGCGGCTCCAGAGACGCGCTGAACCAGACCCACCGATACGGCGAAGCGGCAATCAGAAACCGCTCCCCTACAAGGAACGGCAGATTCGGCTTTTCAAACTCCAGGACCCCGCGTCCTGGGCTGGCGATGCGACGAAGAATCCTTCCGTTGCTCGCATAGACATAGACGCGGCCGCTTCCCGGGTCGGCGATTACGATCCTCTCCTCCGACCGGTCGAAGGTCGCCTGACTAGCCCAGATCGGACCGGCCTCCGCGGTCGCGACCACCATGCGGCCCGGCCTGGTCTGAGCCGAAGCCGGCGACGGCAACGAAAGAAGTCCGAACAGCCCGAACAGCACTGCGGCGCTGAATCCGATCCAGCGCCGCAGAAAGTGGAGCGCTCTCTCCATTACGGGCACACCGTCACCCGATAACAGTTGGTCGGACTGCCGTGGCAGTCGTCCCAACCCGACTGGCAGGTCAGCGAACAACCCCATTCGTTGCACCGCGGCGAGATTGGCAATGCGGTAGAGGGGGCTGCGAATCCGATCGTGAGGACAAGACCCTGCAACCATCTGGACCAGCCTTATTTTCATGTGGTTCTCCTTCTCATTGTGACTTTCAAATTGAGGAGGATCGCATCATTCCATAGGGCGATCTAAAGCGTCACGACATCATTCATTCCTCGTTGATGATCGTTCCGCGGCGACTACGGGCAGCTGACGCTCCGTGTCGAACTGCTGAATCCTGAGGGAGAAAACAACTCGTTCTGGACCGCGTACGGATCGTCGATCGACAACATCACATGTTCTGGCCTTCCTTCTCCTGCTCGGAGTCTTCCTTCATTGGGGAACGATCATCTGTAGCCAGGCATCACCCAAGGAACAGATAGGAAATTCACCATTTCGATCGAGGAATGGATCGGGGATTTTCGGAGGCGATTCGGCGGCTGCGAACCTGCGGGGCGGGCTACGTCCCTGGCGCCAGCACCTTCTTCTCGCCCGTCAACGCATTCCAGCGCACCAGGCCATCCTTACCCTGGTACAACTCCGCGGGATCGATCAGACCGCGACGAGGGTCGGTTCCGTTCCACCACATCAATCCATCGCCGAACGCCGCACGCAGGTTGGGCTGGCGCTGAAGGACCTGACCGGTGGAGGCATCGATCGAGAGTACTTCCCAACCGCCTTCCGCTTCCTGATTGTGGGAAACGCCCGCGACCAGTTTTCCTGGCGCCACCTCCCGGATCGGCCAGATGCGCCGCACGTCGCCAAGCGGGATCGTGCGCCGCTCGCTGCCATCGGCATCGACGATCCGGAGCTCTGCTCTCTCACCGTTCTTCACTGCGACCGCCGCTCCCCCATCCTGAAGAAACGTGGTGGCGAAGCCGAGCTCTCCGCCGGGAGCCAACATCTGCTGCGCACCGGTGCGTGCATCGTGAATGGTCAGGGACAGATCGGTCCGCACGAGCATCCGAGACCCGTCGGCCGAGACACCCAGCCGCACGTAACGATTGACGCCGAGCTGGGCCGCGCCGGTCTGGGTCAACTTGCGGCTGGAACTGTCGAACTCAAAAATGGAGAGGGTACGGGGCTCAGACTGCGGAACGCACACTGCGCATCTTCCCTGGTCCGGTAGAAGGTAGAGGCGCACCACGGTGTTTGAAGGAAAGAACATCGCAGTCACGCGGCCCAGATTCGTGGGCCTCTGCACGGATCCCAGCGAGCGCCGGGAAGCCAGGTCGTACACGGACAAGCTGGCTCCGTCGGTGACGGCCATCCGGCTGCCGTCGTCCGTCACCGCCACCCGCGAATTCCATAGGTTCGCGACGGAGACGCGTGGATCGAAGCGGGTGGCTCCCGGGCGCGCGTCCCGGAGGAACACGTCGGCATTGCCGGACCTCGCCGAACGAGTGATCTCCAGCAGTTTCGATCCCCTGGCTACGAATTCGGCCTTGTACCAGTTCACTGGCTGGATCCGTTCAAAGGCACCGGTTGAAGGGTCCAGCAGGAATCCCGCGTGATAGTCAGCGCGATGGCGCGTCTGCCCTGCCACGACGACGGCATTCCCCCGTGACGACTGATTCTCCATGGAGAAGCTGATCAGATCCTGAGGAGTGGCGGAGACCACCCACCACACAAACGCCCCCGCGATCAGCACCACGGCGCCGGCCGCTACCCAGAGAAACCGCGACAGCGCCAGATGACTGCGGACGCGGTCGGTCCGCCCGTTCGCGAGCTGAAATGCACCGGCGCCGATGATCGAGAGGGCCAGTCCGGCCGCCAGACCGAGGGCTACGCGCGAGAACAGAATGGTCGCTCCGCCAAGGAACAGACGCCTCAGCATGATCCAGATGCCGAAGCCCAGCACCACGCTGATACCGAAGTCGAGCGCAATCCATGCTGACCGCGAGCGTACGAAGGTGCCGATCACATGCGCGATCAGGAAGAAGGCCAGGCAGGCGACGAGGACCGAGGCCATCGCTGCTCCGATCTCGACCGGGAACGTCTTTTTCCAACCGCCACTGGCCGCCGACAGCAGCCATCCCGGCGTGAAGATGATGACGAATGAGAGACCCACGATGAGCAGGGCCGCGCCCAGCTTGCCGAACCAGATCGCCGCCGATCCCACCGGCCGCGAGAAGTAGAACGACATGCGCCCTTCGGTGATGTCGCGGCCGATGAAACTGGCGCCGAGGATCAGTGCCAGCGCGCCGGCGAACCCGCTTGCGAAAATCGTGGCCGCGACCAGGATGCCGGAACTCTTCACGTTGGTTCCGGGAACGATGGCCAGGAGGAACGGCAGCACCGCGAAGGCCACCGCGGTGACCAGAACGAACTTCTTGTCGGCGATCTCGCGCCGGGCAATGACCATGGTCGAGTTCATGACGACGCTCCCTTTTCTTCCGCCACTGCGATGAAAATTTCTTCCAGCGTCATGGCCGACACTTCCGAGGCGTTCATGCCGGCGGAACCGCGCAGCCGCTCGAAGGCCACGTCGTCGTAGTTGCTCACCACTGCCTCGGCGCCGCTTCCCCAGCTCTTCATCTGCGCCGTCTTGAATTGCATCGTTTCCAGCGCCACAGGCTGGGATGGAAAGCGGATGCGCCGGAAGCGCGACTTCAGCGCTTCCACCTCTTCGTCCAGGACCAGCTGCCCGTTGCGCAGGATGCCCACGCGGTCTGCGAACATCTCGATCCCGGCAAGGTCGTGCGTGGTGACCAGCATGGTGGTCCCCCGATCGGCCAGGTCGGCGATGACCTCTTCGAACAGCGACTTGCGCGCGACCACATCGAGTCCCAGAGTTGGATCATCGAGCACGATCACCTCGGGCGACATGGCCAGCGCCAGCGCCAGCGACACCTGCTTCTTCTGCCCCTTGGACAGACTGCCGAAGCGGCTGGTCAGCGGAATGTCGAACGTCCGCAGGCGCGCCTCGAGCGCTACCTGATCCCACTTTTCATAAAGGCTTCCGCAGAAGCGAGCCAGTGCGGCGATGCTCATCTCCGGCGGTGCGTCGGACTCTTCGCTGACCACCGCGACGCGTTGCATCAACGGGGCGCGCCGCCTCCAGGCGTCCTCGCCGAGGATGCGCGCAGAGCCGTGGTCGGGACGGAGCTGCCCGAGCAGGCAGCGGACCAGCGAGGACTTGCCTGCGCCGTTCCGCCCCAGCAGTGCGTACACCGATCCGCGGGTGATCTGCATGGTGACGCCGTCGACCGCCACCTTGCTGCCGTAGCGCACCTGGATGTCGGATAGTTGGATGGCCATGTCGTTCATGCTTTTCTCCTGT
>JBDSGC010000276.1:0-6271 GCA_039919215.1 Thermoanaerobaculia bacterium
CGAAACGCTCATGGCCGACCTTCGGCTGAAGGGTCTGCTCGACTCAGTTTGAGGAGCTGGAGCTCGCTTCCGCCGACCGTCGGACCTGCCGCACCATCTGCTGGATATCGAAGGGCTTGGCGAGGAGCGCAACGACGGGGCTGAGGCTCGCTGCTTCTTCCGCCCCTTCCACGTTCGCAGTCATGAGGATCACTGGCGGCGCGTCATCCGGACGGGATCGCTCCAGGTAGCGCAAGACTCCGACGCCATCGACGCGAGGCATCATGAGGTCGAGGAGGATCGCTCCGTAGTCCCTGCTGGCGAGCTTCTCGATGGCCTCGAAACCATCGCGGGCACACTCCACTTCAATATTTTCGCGTTGCAGAACCCTCTCGACCATCAGCCGGATGGCATCGTCGTCGACGACCAGCACGCACCTCGAGGAGTTGGTCACAGTGGCCGTAAGGCAACCTGGGTGCCAGCAAAGGCTGACAGCGAATAGGCAGGGGACGGGACCGGCCTCGTCATCGTCAGGTCCTTCAGACAGATGGCGGCCCAACGCTCGTCGGAATGCGTTACCAGCCCGCTAGGAGCCTGGCGGCAGAACTTCTTGGAGCGTGATCTTGGCGGAGCCTTGGGCAACCAGCGCCGCCGGCCGTGCCGGCCTAGTGGAACCAGGAGCCGCCGTTCACGTCGATGGTCACACCGTTCAGATAATCGGCCATGGGAGAGGCGAGGAACAGGATGACGGCCGCGACATCGTCCACGCTCCCCACCCGCCGCAGCGGAATCTGGTTGACGATTTCTTCGCGATGGGCGTCGAGCTCGCCGCGGGCCATCTCGGTGTCCACGAAGCCGGGAGCGACGCAGCTGGCCACGATGTTGTCGCCGGCGCAGGCGCGGGCAATGGAACGGGTCAGGTTGACCAGCGCCGCTTTGGAGGCGCCGTAGTCAGCGAACTCAGTTTCCCCCCGAAAGGCTGCGCGGGAGGCCACGTTGATGATCTTGCCGCCGCCATTTGCTCGCATCCATCGCATGGCCAGAAAGGAAGCATTGGCCGCGCCGAATACGTTGAGAGCGAAGGTGCGCTCCCACCCGCGCTGCCACTGCTCATAGTCGTCGCCTTCGAAGCGGTTGAGGCCGAAGGTCGCCGCGTTGTTGACCAGGACATCGAGGCGCTGGAAGCGGTCGATCACCGCGGAAACCATGGCCTCGACCTCGTCCGGTAGGCTCACGTCCGCGCGGATGGCCATGGCCCGCTCCGCCCCGATCTCGCTGACCAGCTCTTCCGCCTCGCCCTCGCTGCGGTGATAGTTGATGGCCACCTGCGCTCCGGCGGCAGCGAAGCGAAGGGCAGTCTCCCGCCCGATGCCGCGGGAAGCACCGGTGATGAGGGCCACACGGCCGGAAAGGTCGAGGTTCGTTTTCGAATTCAGCACCGCTAGAGTGTACGGGATGAGCGTCGAAGTGATCCTGTACACCCGCCGGCAGTGCCACCTCTGCGATGCGGCGAAAGCGGAAATTCGCGCCGCGATTTCCGCCGGTGGCCTGCCCGTCAGCCTCACGGAAATAGACGTGGACTCCGACGCCGAAATGCAGAAACGGTACTCGGACGATGTTCCGGTGGTTTTGATCGACGGAGTGGAGTCCTTCCGTCACCGCGTGACCGCCGCCGAGTTCACCGCCCGCATCCTCGGGCAGACCGCGCTCGAAGCGGGGCTGGCCGGGGAGACCTGTGTTCCCTGCCGCGGAGGAGTCCCGCCGCTCGTGGGGGAGGCGCTGGCGGAACTGGCCGGTCAACTCGGACCGGGCTGGACGGTCCGCGAGCAGCATCACCTGGAGAAGGAGTTTCGTTTCGCCGACTTCGCGCAGGGACTGGTGTTCACCAACAGGGTCGGCGTGGTGGCGGAAACGGAGGGACACCATCCCGACATCCTTCTGGCGTGGGGACGGGTCCTGATCACCATCTGGACTCACAAGATCGACGGATTGACGCGCTCCGATTTCGTGCTTGCGGCAAAAATCGATCGCGTTCTCTAACGAAGGAAGCCCGCGCTCGTGAGCGCAGTCAGACCAGGCCGCGTTCGCGCAACTCTCGTTTGGCGAAGGCGTAGATGATCGGGCCCATCACCACGCCGCTGACGCCGAAAGCCGTTTCGCCGATGAGGATGGCCATCAGGATCTCCCAGGCCTGCGAGTCCGTCTGCCCGCCCACAATGCGCGAGTTGATGAGGTACTCCAGTTTGTGCACCAGAACCAGGAAGACCAGGGAGGCCACGGCCGTGCCGCCGGACACTCCGAGAGAGAGCACCACGATGACGGTGTTGGAGATGAGGTTTCCCAGAACCGGGATCAGTCCTGCCACGAAGGTGACGATGACGATGGTAGTGGCGAAGGGCAGGTGTTTTCCGAACAGCGGAAGGCCGGCCAGAAGATAGAGGGCCGTCAACGCGGTGTTGACCGCGGAGATCTTGACCTGGGCGGTGGCGATCCTGGAGAAGGCATCGGCGAAGCGGCTGATCTTCTCGCCGAGGACGACGGAGAAGCGACCTCGGTCACCATGGTGATGGTGAGTCACGTGGCGGAAGAACACCATGATGGCCAGCAGCATCCCCATGAGCATATGAATCAAGGCAACGCTGAAGGTGCTGCCGGCGATCTTGAGCGTGTCGGCGTGTTTCTTCAGCCACTCCACGATGACGGCCTTGAAGTTCTCGGCGTCAGTCATCACATCGGGGATGATGTCCTGCCCGTAGCCCCCCAGCCACGCGCGCGTGGACTGAAGGATGTCGGCCATCTTGGTCATCATGGCCGGGATGTTGTCCGCGTGGTGACGCAGGAAGGTGATGGACAGAGCGATGACTCCGACGACGATCCCACCGCCGATCAGGGTGACCAGCAGCAGCGCCAGGGGCCGGGCCGCAGCCTTCGGCATGCGCTTCGAAAACGACTTCGTCAGGCGATCGAGAATCAGGTAGAGCACCAGTCCGGCCACCACTGCCGGCACCAGATGGTCGAACAGCACATAGAGCAACAGCAGACCGCAGATGATCCACGCTGCGATCTCTTCGAATGAGGGCTTGGGTTGCGGAACGGCGGGGGGAGCGATGGCCATGGCTCCCTGCTCGGGGACGGACACCGTTTCCGGAATGCTCATTGGTTTGATTGTACGCGCACTCTCCGTCGAGGTTTTCTGTCCGCCGCAGCGATGGGGAGAGGAACACTGGACGGGGGAAGGGACCTTGCGTTGTCGGGAACGATGGGGTCAGTGGAAGTCGTGGCTGGCCACCTGGTTCATTCCTTTCAACTCCCAGAACCGCTCTGCACGGACGGAGCACTGGCCGTGGTCGTTCTGCAGGATGCCCTCCACCACCAGCCCGCTCGATCCCACGATCAGAGAACGATGTTCGCGGAAGAGATCCGGTTTGATGATCGCCTGCGACAGGCCGGTCTCATCCTCCAGCGTGAGGAAGACGAAGCCTTTGGCGGTGCCTGGCCTCTGGCGGACGATGACCGCTCCGGCCGTGGTCACCCGCCGGCCGGTGGGGATGGTTTTGAGGTCCATGGCGCTGAGGACCCCATCCTTTTTCAGATCCTGCCGGAAGTACCGCAGGAGATGCGGGCCGGTTGTGAGTTCCATCGTCGCGTAATCCGCGAGGGTCTCTTCGCCCGCGGACATTTCCGTGAGCGGGCTGACAGTCTCCCGGAGTGCCGGCGTCCTGCCCAGGTCGGCCGCATCCTGCCGCCGCTCCTCGAACAACTCTCCCGCCGGTTTCGCTGCTTGCGCTGCCTGCCACAGCGCCGCGCGTCGCTTCAATCCGAGCGAGCCGAGCGCGCCGGCATAGGCAAGTTTGGTGAGCTGATCGTCGCGCAGTCCGCAGCGCACGGCCAGGTCGTCCGCCGCAGTGAAGGCCAGGATCGTTTCCCGGGATCCCTGGACACCCCCGCGCACAACCTCCGGCGAGGACTCTCTGCCGATGGCTTGTTCGCGCTCGATGGCCAGCCCTGAGGTTTCGCGCAGGCCCTTTACGAAACGCAGTCCCATCCGTACGCCGCCGTGTTCCCAGCGGCATCTCCAGCCGGAATGGTTCACGTCGACCGGCAGCACTGCGATGCCATGCCGCTCGGCATCCTTGATCAACGTGGCCGGATGGTAGAAGCCCATCGGCCAGGCGTTGAGCAGCGAGATGTAGAACGCCGCGGGATGGCGCGCCTTCAGATACGCACTGGCATACGCGATGAGCGCGAAGCTGGCTGCGTGCGATTCTGGAAATCCATACAGCGCAAACGAAGTGATCGACCTGACGATCTGATCCTGCGCCGGCAGATCGATGTTGTTCACGGTCATGCCGGCGCGCAAACGTCTCTCGATCTCGGTCATCCTTTCCATGGAGCGCTTGAATCCCATGGCCCGCCGCAGTTCCTCCGCTTCCCCGCCGGTGAAGTTCGCCGCCACCATGGCGATGCGCAGCAGCTGCTCCTGAAACAGCGGGACGCCCAGCGTGCGCTTGAGGATCGGCTCCAGGCAGGGATGCGGATACTCCACCGGCACCTTGCCTTGCCTGCGATCGAAGAAGGGCTTGATCATGCCCCCCACGATGGGGCCAGGGCGGATGATGGCCACCTGCACCACGATGTCGTAAAACGTCGTCGGCGCATTGCGCGGCAGCGATGCCATCTGCGCGCGGCTCTCCACCTGGAACATGCCGATGGTGTCGGCCTCGTTGAGCATCTTGTAGACCAGGGGATCGGGCTGTGGCAGATGTGCAAGATCCACATCGACGCCTTCGCACTGCAGGATCATCGGGAGGGCTTCCTCGATGGCCTGCAGCATTCCCAATCCGAGGAGGTCGACTTTGATGATGCCGAGGTCGGCGCAGTCCTCCTTGTCCCACTGGATGACCACCCGCCCCGGCATCGCGGCTGGCTCCAGCGGCACCACCTCATCCAGTCTTCCGCGGGCCATGACCATCCCGCCGGAGTGCTGCCCGAGGTGGCGGGGAAGATTCTGGATCTGCATCTGGAGGCGCATGAAGTGCTGCACGCGCAGGTCTTCCAGATCGAAGCCGACGGAGGCCAGCGTCTGGCCGCAGGCGGTGTCGGCGAGGGGCACCTCCGCCGGAGCCATGACCACGTCGCGGATCTCGCCGAAGGTCCAGGTGCTGACGCACTTCGAGAGCTTGTCGGCCTGTTCCAGGGAGAAGCCGAGGGCCTTGCTCACTTCGCGCGCGGCCGAGCGATCGCGGTAGGTGATGACGTTCGCGGTCATGGCCGAGCCATGGACGCCGTACGTTTGATAGACGTGCTGGATGACTTTCTCCCGTTGGTCGCCGGATGGAAGATCGAGGTCGATGTCGGGCCACTCGCCGCGTTCTTCGGAGAGGAAGCGCTCGAACAGCAGCTCCATCTTCACCGGATCGACCGCCGTGATCGAGAGCGCATAGCAGACCGCGCTGTTCGCCGCCGATCCTCGGCCCTGCACCAGAATCTTCTCGCGCTGGCAGAACTGCACGATGTCCCAGACGATCAGGAAGTAACCGGCCAGATCGAGCTTCTCGATCATGCCCAGCTCCTTCTCGATCTGCGCCTGCGCCTTCGCCGTGAGTGGCCGGAAGCGCGCGGTGGCGCCGTTCCAGGCAATCTTGCGCAGGAACGACATGGGCGACTCGCCGGAGGGGAGGGGGTATTCGGGGAACTGGTAGCCCAGGTTGGCCAGGGTGAAGTCGAGCGTGTTCGCGAGGGTCCAGGCGTTGTCGATGGCCTCGGGGAGATCGGCGAAGAGTCTCCCCATCTGCGCCGCGCTGCGGATGTGACGATCGCGGTTGATGCCCAGGAGGCGGCCGGCATCGTCAACATGCGTACCTTCACGGATGCAGGTCAGCACATCGTGCAGTTCTTTGTCTCGGGCCCGCGCGTAGCGGACGCCGTTGGTGGCGATCAGGGGAAGGCGCAGGCGTCGCGCCAGATCGGTGAAGGCGACGTTGCGGTGTTCTTCGTCGCGACAGTGATGGCGCTGCAGCTCCACGTGAGTGCGGCCGGGGAAGATCCCGCTGATGCGTTGCAGCATGGACTCGGCGGCGCGCAGGCCACCGCTGCGCAGCGCCGCGGTGAGCGGCCCTTCGTCGCCTCCGGTGAGGCAGCGAAGCCCGGCCGAGTATTGCTCGACCATCTCCCAGGTGTAGCGCGCCTGCGCTTTGGGATGCGCGAGCGCGCCGGCCGTGAGCAGCTTGCAGAGATTTTTGTAGCCGCTCTGAGTCTCCACCAGCAGCGTGAGGCGCGTGTGCCGGGCGTT
>JBDSGC010000277.1:0-4853 GCA_039919215.1 Thermoanaerobaculia bacterium
CCCGGCCATCATCAGGTAGAGCATTCGGTAGTCGGCGACCAGCGAATACAGCGGGTGATCAAAACTCGCTGGCTTGTTCCTCTCCACGAACCAGTGGGCGTACCAGGCGAAGGCATAACCGACCAGCGGCACGGCGATCAGAAACCACAAGCTCACCGCGAATGCCATTCCCAGCGTGACCACAGACAACACCGAGCCGATCGCGTGGAGAACCCGTGTTCTCTCGCGGGCATGAGCGCGCACGTACTGCGGCCAGAACTCTGCGAAACTCTGAATCTTCATGGAGTGATGGCTGAAATTCTCCCACGGACCCGCGTGGCACTTCAATTGCTCGCTTTTCCAGGCATGCCCAACGACTTCGAGCAAACACTAAGAGACCTCTTCGGCGAGCCACTCAGCCGCCTCTCGCAGTTTCAGGGCGAGCAGATGCAGAAGCTGCAAGCCAAGCTTCAGGAACTGGCGCGGGAAGCGATCAAGGAAGACCTCGGAAAGATTCACACCGAGATCATTGAGCTGCGCAGTCGGGTGGCAGTGCTGGAGTCCGAACGCGCCCAGAAGGCGGCAGACGGAAACTAGTCGTCGTTCCGAGACAGGAAGGTCGGGGCGGTAGCCTTTCCTGGCCGCCGGCTGGAAGCCGACGCCACGGCCGGCAAGATGCCGGCGCTACGTTCGCTTCGCTCAGAAGAACCACGACGCCTCTCACGATCGAGTTCCGAAGGCCGGATGAGGGGTCGCCCATGATTGCAGGAGAGGCCCCTCACCCCCGCTTCGAGGACCCTCTCCCCGCTGCGGCGGGGCGAGGGAACTCGCGTGAGGAAGTGTCATCGAGATCTCAACGCTTGGCGGATCCCTGGGCAACCAGCGCCGCCGTGCCGGCCCGGCCTAGAAAGCGTAGCCCAGGGTGATGAAGTAGGCCAGCGGCTTCTCGTAGATCGGCTTTCCGATCTCGTCGAACCGCAGGATCCGGCGGTTCAGCTTGTACCCGAGGTCGAAGCGGACCGGTCCGACTGGTGAGAGATACCGCACGCCGGTCCCCACTCCATATCGCAGGTTTCCGAACTGGATTCTGGTCTCATCGAAAACGTTCCCGATATCAGTAAACAGCGTCCCGCCGAACGTACCCGCCAGCGGGAACCGGTATTCGGCATTCATGATGAAGACCGAGCGGCCGCCGATCGGAGCGATCGTGTGCTTCCCTTTCTCATCCACGATGTCGACCAGCGTCGCGCCGCGCAGACGGCCCGCGGCGTCCACCGTACAGAGCTCCGTGTCTCGCGGGTCGGCGCAGGTGGTGCCGAGAAGATCCAGCGGAAAACCGCGATGCGAGGTGTCACCACCTCCCGTAAACCGCTCCGAAAGGGGAACGCCGGTTCTGGCCAGGCCCTCGCTGGTGAACCCCCGATCCAGGTCCTTGATGAGGCCGACCCGACCTGAGAGCGCCAGGACGCTGCGATTGCTCACCGGAAGGTACCAGGATGCCTGCGTGAATTCCTTGAGGAAGCGGGCGTCGGCATTCAGAGCTTTGAACGCGTACTCCAGCGATGCGCTGGTAAAGAAACCGCGATGAGGATCGATGGAGTCGTCGCGCTTGTCCCAGAAGAACGTGGGCGTCAGGCTGGAAATCTTGATGTTGGCGAAGGTACGGTCGTAGCCGGGCAGAAGCGCGTTGGCCAGAAGGGAACAGACGTCTCCGGTGGGATTGTCGACGATGCACTGAGAAATCCGATACTCGTAACGCAGGGACCATCGCGTCCGGTAGCGCGCCACGCGAGTCGCTTCGATGAACGTTCCGCGCTGGCGGAGATGGGCGCCGCGCCGCAGCGTATCGCTCTGGAACGCAGTCACCTGAATGGGGATGTTGAAGGGACCGACGTAGGGCTCCCGGTAAGTGAGAAACGCTTCCTGCCGGCCCCCGGTAGCGACCTTTCCCTTGCTGGGATTGAAGGTTCCGACGAGCTCCAGTCCGAGATAGCGTCCGGTCCCGAACAGATTGCGATGGGCCACCGCCACCGATCCCAGAAGGGAGGGGCTGGTGTCGTTGCCACTGATGCCGGAGGTGATACCGACCGAGCCGGCGAAGCTGAGATCTTTTCCTTCTTCGACCGCGATGGTGACGCTGCGCTCTGCCACCGAGGTTCCGGTCTGTTCCGGCTGCACCTCGACGCGTTGGAAGATGCCGAGACGATAAAGATTTCTCTGGGCCTCCAGCAGTGAGGTGTAGCTGAAGGGCTCACCCTTATCCAGTTGCGACGTGCGCAGCACCACGCTCGGCTTCGTGTATGTGTTCCCGCGCACCACGATGTCGCCGAACTTCGCGGTGGGCCCCTCGGCGACGACGTAGGTGATGCGCGCGGAGGTCTTGTCGGTGCTGATTTCTTCGCGCGCCTGGACCTGCGCTTCGACGTTGCCGCGATCTGAATAGAAGCTCTGGAGGGCCACCACGTCCGCGTGCTCCTGTTGAGGATCGAGTGGCTGGCCAGCTTTTAGTGAGGGCTTCGGAAGTTTTCCAAGCGAAACCTGCTCGGCTCCTTCTATCCGCACCTCGGCGACCATCGTCTGCGGCCCTTCAACGATCGGAAAATCGATGAGCATCGTGCGCTTGGCCTGGTCCGTTTTCACAACCGCCGGAGCGACCGTAGCTTCGGAAAATCCCTGCAGCTTGTAATACGACTCCAGCGCGTCTCGATCGGAAGACAACTGCGACCGGGTCACGCCGGTGGCGCGGCGGGACAACGTCGTGAACAACGAACGCACAAACCCGCTCGACGCCGAGGTCTGGACAACCGGCGCCAGCGTCTTGTCAGACACCTTCTGATTTCCAGTGAAGGTCACCGCTGCCAGCTTGAACTGTTCGCCGGGGCTCACACGGAACGTGGTCGTCCAGATGTTGTCTTTCAGACTCTCCTCCGTATCCGCGGTGACGTTGTAAAACCCTCGCTGCTGCAGCAGGGTGACGATGTCGCCGGTGGCCTTGTCGATGACGTCCTCGCTGTACGCCTGGTTGCGACTGAACGGCAGCACGCTACGGATGCTCCGCCGCCCGATTCCCGCCACCTCGACCTTGACCACCGGCCCGGAGGTTGCGCTGTACTGGAGAGCGACCTGCTTCGTTGCAGCATCGTAGGTGTACTTCTCGAACTGAACGTTGGCCTTGCGGTAGTCACGGCGAATCAGCCAGGTGCGCATCCGTTCCGCGTCGCTGCGGGCCGAGGACAACTGAAACGATTTGCCCGGCCCTCGCTTCATCTGGTGCACCAGATCGTCGGTCTTGAACGGCACGACGTTGCCATCGATCGACACAGTCCCAACCGTCGCCCGCGCGCCGCGGGCCACATGGAAGCTGACCTCCGCTCGTCCTTCGCCTCGAGAAAACTTGGTTTCCGGATCGACCGCGGACTCAAGGTAGCCATCGCGATTCAGAAAGGACTGGAGAGCGACGGCACTGTGGTCCACGGCATTGAGGGAGAGGACGTCGCCAAGGTGGAAGGTGAGTGCGCGCGATGCACGCTCCCGGTCACCGTTACTCAATCCATCGAAGCGGATCGCCGTGACCCTGAAGTTCGTGAACAGACCGAAGGTGATGGCCACGCCGCCCGGCACCGCAGCCTCATTGACGCGGATGTCCCGGAAATCTCCCGTGGCGAACAGGCTGCGCACTGATTTCTGGACAGCACGGATGGTCAGCGGCTCGTTGGGGCGCACGGAAAGATACTGCGTGAAGCGCGACGTATCGATCTGGGAGTCGGCGCGAAGGCTGACACTGACGACCTGGGCGCCCTGTGCCGGCGCCACATCGGTGGTCGGCGCGATGGCGATCAATGCAGGAGCCGCGACTCCCGGCGCCCGCTCGTCGCTGCGCGCGCGCTGGAGTGGGTTCCGGCCGCGGGAACCCCACGTCCAATGGCCTTCGTAGCGGCGCCGGAACCGCCCCTCCAGGCGCGCTTCTTTTTTCAGCTCGTCTGCGGTGGTCTGGACCAGCCACTCGGGATTGACCTGCCACTCCAGAACGATGCGCTTCTTGGAGTCTTTCGTGTTGTAAACCACCAGAACACGGACCTGATTCGACAGCCTCTTGGCGAACGACACTTTCGGACCGGGATCTCCGGTCTGCGAGATGTCCGAGGGATCGATGGTGAATGAGTCGGCGAACGAGAAGACCTTCGATCCCAGAAGACTGATCGACTGGAACAACAGCGACTTGCCCGCGCCCGTGGCGTCCTGGGGAGCGCCGTTGCTTTTGCCGGCCAGACCTCCGAGCCCCACCAGCGAGAACAGGGTGATGTCGCTGGCCGGTGGGTCGCTGGTGATGGAGGGAGTCATTCGATCGATGGTTCCGGTCAGCGTCACCGTGAGATCGATCGGCCCCGACTCCACTTCGGACAGCCCGCCGTTGACGCGGGCCTCCAGCGTCACGTCGAAGAAGGGATCGATGCGGAAGGGATTCTGGAAGTTGATCGACCCGCGCACAAGGCGATAGTCGATGGTCTGGAATCGAACCTTCCCGCCTTCGTCAAGGGACACCAGCCCGGTGACGGAAGGATTGGCCAGCGTTCCGGTGAGCTCGAGGTCACCGGATGCCGTGACGTCGGCCAGATTGTTCTTGATGGCCAGGCTGCTGTCTGCTGCGACCAGATGAACGCGAAGGCTCACGTGATCCTGCCAGCTCGCCGGAGTGATCGGCGAGGGTCCGCGTCGCGACAAGACCGCAGTGAGCAGCGAGCTTCCGAGATCGAGGTCGCGGAAATAGAGGGCCCTGGTCACGTCCACCTCGCCCTGCAACACAGCACGATCCGCGTCGCCGCTGAGCCGCAGAGTGAACGCGCCCTCGACGGTGATGCCATCGAAGTAACGGA
>JBDSGC010000278.1:0-2833 GCA_039919215.1 Thermoanaerobaculia bacterium
GGTGGTGGCGTACTCCAGCATGTCCGGTGGCAGCGGTCGCATGGCCCAGTCGGCCCGCTGGTGCGACTTGTCGACTTTGAAGCCGAAGTGACGCTCCAGCAGCGCACCGAGGCCGAACGCCTCGTAGCCGAGCATCTGCGCGCAGACCATGGTGTCGATGAGGTTCACGATGGTGAAGCCGAAATCGCGATTGAGGATGCGCAGGTCGTAGTCGGCGCCGTGCAGGACCTTGACGATCCCGCGGTCCGCCAGCACGTTTCCGAATCCCTTCAAATCGATCTTGCGCAGCGGATCGATGACCAGATCTTCCCCGGCAATGGACATCTGGATCAGGCACACCTTGTCAAAGTACGAATGCAGCGAGTCGGCTTCGGTGTCCACCGCCACCATGGGCTGCGCCGCCACCTGCTTCATGGCTTGGTCCAGGGTTGGTTGTTGATCGATCCAGATCATTCGGCGATGACCAGCTGTGGCAATCCGATGGAAACCAGCCTCTCGTTGAACCGGCGGCGGTCGAACTCCGGAAGCCGGATGAGCATCTCACGATCCCGCTGCGATTGGTCATCTTCTGCCATCGAGAGCAGCAGCGCGAGATCTTCAGGCGGTGGAACCCGCAGTGAAACCTCCCCCAGGGTGGTGTCGATGCCGGCCGCGACCATTCGACCGTAGAGCGCGTTGCTGGCCACGAGGATATGCACGGCGATGGTGCCCTCGTCGTCATCGAGGTTGAGGGGGACCAGATCGAGCTCTTCGCTGCGTTCGATCTCTTCCCGGTCGATCCGGAAACCGCGGTGGGAGGCCATCATGGTGACCGGATTCTTCTGCTGCGGCGTCATCAGCGCCAGCACTTCGAGCGATCCGCCTTCCACCTTCCGGCCCAGCCAGCAGGAGCAGGCCACATTGCCGAGAAAGACGTTCTCGATCCGCTGGCGGGTCAGGAGGTCGGCCACCGCGGCGATGGCCCGCTCGTAGCGCGGGAGGGCGCGAACGTTCTGCACGCGCCGGAAAAATGCGTTGACCGGCAGATTATTTCCGCGTGCAATGAGGGGCGCATGCAGGAGCAGCTTCTCGATGTGATCGCCCGCCATTGGGGCTACCGGACCTTCCGGCCACTGCAGGAAGAGGCCATGCTGGCCGTTCTCGATGCCCGGGACACCGTGGTGGTCATGCCCACCGGCGGCGGCAAGTCGCTCTGCTATCAGGTGCCCGCCCTGCTGCGGCCCGGACTGACCGTGGTGGTCTCCCCTCTGATCTCCCTGATGAAGGATCAGGTGGACGGGCTGAGGGCCAACGGCGTGGCCGCCTCGATGATGAACAGCTCGCAGAGCTCCGGCGAGCATCGAGAGTTGGAAGGGGAGCTGGCCAAAGGGAAGGTCCGGCTGCTCTTCGTCTCTCCCGAACGGCTGGCCATGCCGTCGTTCCGTCAGTCGCTGGTGCGCGCGGGCGTCACGGCGTTCGCCATCGATGAGGCACATTGCATCAGTCACTGGGGCCATGATTTCCGGCCCGAATACCGGCAGCTCCGCAATCTGCGCGGACAGTTTCCCGAAGCGTCGTTTCATGCGTACACCGCCACGGCGACGGAGCCGGTGCGTGCCGACATCGCGCAGCAGCTCGCACTGCACGATCCGCTGGTGCTGGTCGGGGATTTCGACCGCCCCAATCTGACCTACCGCGTGCTGCCTCGCATCGACGAGGTCCCGCAGCTGGTCGAAGTGCTGGAGCGCCACAAGGGCGAGGCGGGCATCGTCTACTGTGTCCGCCGCAAAGACGTCGACGCCCTCACCGCGGTGTTGAAGAAGCGCGGCTACAACGCGCTGGCCTACCACGCCGGCATGCCGCAGGAAGAACGGCGCAAGGCGCAGGAGGCGTTCTCGCAGGAGCGCTGCGACATCGTCGTCGCCACCGTGGCCTTCGGCATGGGCATCGATCGTTCGAACGTCCGCTTCGTCGTGCACATGGCCATGCCCAAGTCCATCGAGCACTACCAGCAGGAGAGCGGTCGTGCCGGTCGCGACGGGCTGGCCGCGGAGTGCCTGATGCTCTATTCCGGAGCGGACGCGGCGCTCTGGCGATCGATGATCGAGCGCGGCAGTGCGGAGATCGATCCCGATCCGAAATTCGTGGAGTCGGCCAACCGCCATCTCTCGGACATCGATCGCTACGCATCGGGGACCATCTGCCGTCACCGCGCGCTGGTCCAGTACTTCGGCCAGAGCTGGAGCGGCGGTTCCTGCGACGCCTGCGATGTCTGCCTCGGCGAAACCGAGGATGTGCCGGGCGCGCTGGTGGTAGCGCAGAAAATCGTGTCGTGCGTTTACCGGCTGCAGCAGTCCTGGGGCGCAGCGCACGTGGTGTCGGTGCTGCGCGGGGAGAACACCGAGAAGATCCGCAGCCGCAATCACGACGCCCTCTCGACCTACGGACTGTTGAAAGGTCACGGGCGCAACGAGCTCCGCGACTGGATCTACCAACTGGTCAGCCAGGGATTTCTGCTGCAGACCACCGGGGACACCTTCCCCGTTCTTCATCTCACCGAGACCTCGCGCGATGTCCTGCGCGGCGAGGCGGAGGTGACGCTGCGGCAGCCCCTGGTGGCGCGCAAAGAAAGCGCTGCCCCGAGGAAACGATCCCGCACCATGCCGGAAGGTCCCTACGATCGCGACCTGTTCGAGCGCCTGCGAACCTGGCGTCGCTCCGAGGCGCAGGAGCGCGGCGTACCGCCCTACGTCATCTTCAGCGATCGCACCCTGCAGGAAGTGGCGCGGACCAGTCCGCAGAGCATGGCCGCCCTGCGGCAGCTTTACGGCATCGGCGAAGCGAAGCTGGAAGC
>JBDSGC010000279.1:0-4632 GCA_039919215.1 Thermoanaerobaculia bacterium
AAGGCCACCTTCGACCGCGAGCTGCAGCGTCAGATTCAAACCTCCATCGATCGGCGGGAGCGGGACACCTACCTTCGCGAGCAGCTGCGAGTCATTCAGGACGAGCTGGGCGACACCAACGCTTCCGAACGCGAAGCGGACACGTATCGCGACCGCGTGGAGGCCCTTCCCCTGGCGGAGGAACACAAGCTGACCCTGCGTCGCGAGGTGAACCGTCTCGGTCAGCTCTCGCCGTCCTCGTCCGACTACGCTGTGATCAAGGCGCATCTGGACACCGTCTTTCAGGTTCCCTGGACCGAGCACACCGAGGATCAGCTCGATCTCAAGAAGGCCGAGGAGATTCTCGACGCTCGCCACCATGGGCTGGAGAAGGTCAAGGAGCGCGTGCTGGAGTTCCTGGCGGTCCTCAAGCTCAAGGGTCATCTCAAGGGCCCCATTCTCTGCTTCGCAGGTCCGCCGGGCGTGGGCAAGACCTCCCTCGGTTCCGCCATCGCCGATTCTCTGGGGCGCAAGTTCGTGCGGATGGCGGTGGGCGGTGTGACCGACGAGTCGGAGATCCGCGGGCACCGCAAAACCTACATCGGCGCGATGCCGGGGAAACTGATCCAGAGTTACGTGCAGGTCGCGGTGAACAACCCGTTGATCATGATCGATGAAATCGACAAAATCGGAAAAGACTTTCGCGGCGATCCGGCCTCGGCGTTGCTGGAAGTGCTCGATCCCAAGCAGAACCACGCCTTCGTCGATCGTTACCTGGAGATTCCGTACGACCTGTCGCACACCCTCTTCATCGCCACCGCCAACGTGCTGGACAACATCCCCGCAGCGTTGCGCGACCGCATGGAGGTCATCCGTCTGGCTGGCTATACCGAGAATGAGAAGCTGGAGATCGCGAAGAAACACCTGATCCCCGAGCTGCTGGAAAACCACGGGCTGGAGAGCGCACACGTCACCTTCGAGGACGAGGCCATTCAATCGATCATCCGCGACTACACAGCCGAGGCGGGCGTTCGGAACCTGGAGCGCAAGCTGGCCACGGTTCTGCGCAAGATCGCCCGCAAAGTCGCCAGCGGAGAGGCGGAAGAGCAATTCATCGTGAGGAAGGCGGACCTGGAGTCGCATCTCGGCCTGCCTGCGTACGAGCACGAGTTTGCCGAGCGCCATCCGGAGATCGGCGTGGCCACCGGGCTGGCCTGGACCCAGTACGGCGGCGAGATCATGTTCATCGAGGCCACCCGCATGTCCGGCAGCGGACGCACCACCGTCACCGGGCAGCTCGGAGATGTGATGCGCGAGTCGGTCACCGCGGCGTACTCGTACGTGCGCTCCAAAGCGGCCGAACTGGAGATTGAAGACCGGCTGTTCACCGAGAATGACATCCACATCCACTTTCCTGCAGGGGCCATCCCCAAGGACGGACCTTCCGCCGGCGTGGCCATCGCCACCTGCATCGCCTCGGTGATGGGGGAGCGGCCGGTGCGGCATGACGTGGCCATGACCGGGGAGATCACGCTGCGCGGCAAAGTGCTCTCGGTGGGAGGGGTCAAGGAAAAGGTGATGGCTGCGCAGCGCGCCAACATCAAGACGGTCGTGCTTCCGGAGGGCAACCGCAAGGATCTCACCGAGGTTCCCGAAGACGTCAGAGCGGGACTCTCGTTCGTCTTTGCCGAGCGGGTGGAACAGGTGTGGAAGGAGACGTTGATCCCGCTCTACCTGGCCAAAGCGAAAGATCGTCGGTACGACGAAGCCGAATACAAGGCGGAGCATCCGAAGGGCGACCGCCCCGAGGCGCGATGAAGCGCGGCTGTCTCAACCATCTGCTGTTCACCGCGTTCGTGGTGGGGGTGTTCGGCTTCAGCACCTACCTCTGTTTCAACTTCTTCATCCGCGGGAAGTCGGTCTCCACGCCGAACCTCATCGGGCGCACCCTGGCAGAGGCCAAAGCGATGTGCTCGGACCTCGGAGTTGGTCTGGTCGTCGATCCCGAGCACCGCCGCAACTCCGATCGCATCGCGGCCGGCAACATCGTCTGGCAGAATCGGACCCCGGGAACCACGAGCCTGGTCAAGCGGGGGACCGACATTCGCGTGGAGCTGAGTGCAGGCCCTCTGGTGCTCACCGTTCCCGACCTCGAGGGACAGTCGGCCAGGACTGCGCTGCTCCGGCTGGGGCAGCAGAATCTGAGGCTGGGCAACGTGGCGTACGCGGAAGTGCCGGGGAAACAGGGGACCGCTTCCGAAGAACCGCCCAGGGGAACGGTGGTGCCGGCGCAGACGGGCGTCTCCCTGCTGGTCTCCCTTGCGCCCCCCCCTCCTCCCTATGTGATGCCCGACCTCATCGACCAGCCGCTCGAGACCATGCGGATGGCCCTCGATCATTACGGGCTCCACCTCTCCAACGTCAAGTTTGAGTCGTACCCCGGCATTGCAGACGGCGTGATCATCCGACAGTTTCCGTTGCGGGGCTCTCCGATCAGCGGGCGTGATCCGATCACCGTCGTGGTCAGCCGGCAGGACAAGAGCGGGATGATCGAGCAGCCGCTGGCGCCGGGCCTCGATCCTCTTCCTGCTCCGACAGCTACCCAATGACATTCCTCTACGCCTGGCGTTACTCGAGCAGGGGTCCGACCCTCCGTCCCCCCTTTCATCACCAGAACACTCCAGCAATCATCCGGGCTAGGATGTTCGCTTCAGAAAGCCGGGCCAGCGCTCCCGCACCCTCGCAAAACGCATGAAGATTCGCATCGCACCCTCGCTGCTCTCCGCCGACTTCTCCCGGCTGGCTGAAGAGATCGCCACCATTGAGGGCAGCGCTGACCTGCTTCATCTTGATGTCATGGATGGTCATTTCGTCCCCAATCTGACCATGGGTCCGGCGATCGTGAAGGCATGCAGGGAGCGCAGCCAGCTGCTCTTCGACTGTCACCTGATGGTCGAAGAGCCGCAGCGGTACATCGACCAGTTCCTCCAGGCGGGCGCGGGGATGATTTCCGTGCATTGCGAGGCGGAACGTCACCTCCAGCGGGCGCTGGAGCAGATCCGGCAGGGTGGGGGGCAGGCGGGGATCGCTCTCAATCCCTCGACGCCCGCGGAATCGCTGAGCACGGCCATTGAGTTCTGTGACTTTGTTCTGGTCATGACCGTCAACCCAGGGTTCGGTGGTCAGAAATTCATCGAACCGGTGGTGGCCAAGATTCGTCACATTGCAGGGATGATCGAGCAGCGCGGACTGTCCGTTGCGATCGAAGTGGACGGCGGAATCGATCCGCGCACGGCGCCGCAGGTCTGTCAGGCCGGAGCGAGCATTCTGGTCGCCGGCTCTGCGGTGTTCGGCCAGAAGGACCGGCCGGCGGCCATCGCAGCGATCCGCTCTGCCATCGAGGGTCGTCAGCATTGAAGTGACACATTCCACGCCGCGGCAGTGTCCCGGCAGAAGTTCCCACGGAGGCATTTTTGAAACGTACGCTGATGGCCATGATCGCGCTGGCCGGCATCCTCACCTCGGCCGCTGGCTGCCGTCATCACAGCGCGGCCCAGAGACCGAGTCGTACCGGAATCGATCTGGAGATGATGAAGCTCTCCAAGGACCAGCTGTTCCAGCGCGGAGAGGAGCAATTCGCCAGGAAGAAGTTCGCCCGGGCCCGGTCGTATTACACGCACCTTTACGAGAACTATCCCAACGATCCGCTGGGGCGCCGGGCCCTCCTGCGCATCGCCGACGCCTTCTACGAGCAGGGAGACGCGGTGAATCTGGTGGAGGCTCAATACAAGTATCGAGACTTCATCAACCGCTATCCCGGCAGCGACCGGGCGGACTACGCGATGCTGCAGATCGCCATGTGTTCCTACAAACAGATGGAGCGACCCGATCGCGACCAGCAGAAGACGCGGGAAGCGCTGGAGAAGTTCAACGACATGTTGAAGACCTTCCCGCGCAGCGCACTGCGGCCGGAGGCAGAGAAGCGGCAGCAGGATGTCCTGGACCGGATGGCCCGCCACGAGCACCTGGTGGTCAAGTACTACATGAAGCGCAAGAGCTGGGGGGCGGCGGTCCAGCGCCTCAATGGGCTGGTGGAACAGTATCCGAACTATCGAGAGCGCGATTCGGTTTTCTACGACCTCGGCACTTCTCTGATCGGCCTGGGGCGGACCGCCGAGGCCCGCCTCTATTACGAGCGTGTGATCAGCGAATTCCCCGATAGCTCCTGGGCAGGGAAGGCCAGGCAGAAGCTCGAGCATCTGAAGGTCGCATGAAGAACGCCGGCATCGTTCTGTTCGCGCTGGCGCTGACGGCTTGTTCCACGACGCGTTCCGGTCATGAGTCCGATCCGCCATCCCTGGTCCCTCCTGCGGAGACCTCGGCGAGCGCATCCGCGGTCAGTGACGCGCGATTGTCGGAATTGCAGACCTCCATGACCGAGCTCCTGGAGCGGCTGGATGTTCTCAACGCGCGGATCGCCCATCTGGAGGCCGGTCCGGCCCCGGAGCCTCGCATCACCACGGCGTCCGGGTCGCGAGCCGACAACCAGCCTGCTCCGATGCCGATCCCTCGCCCGGCCGCGCCGGTGTCCGAGCCGGTCGCCGAATCGACCGCGCCGGAAAACTCCAGCCCCACTCCGCGCGCCCTCCACTC
>JBDSGC010000280.1:0-3306 GCA_039919215.1 Thermoanaerobaculia bacterium
GAGAAGGACTCTCGACATTGGGCAGTGGCGGCTTTGTGGCTGTGTCACAAGAAGCAATGGACAGCGCGCGCTGCGCCTGAGAGAAAGAAACCGGCGCGGAGGCAAAGCGCCGGAGGCGCGATTGACCTTAGCCCAGGACTTCAGTCCTGGGACTTGAGGGGCCTCCCACACGAGTCCCGTAGGGACGATTGAACTTGGCCCAGGACTTCAGTCCTGGGTTTGATGCCCCTGAAGAGTGAGTCCCGTAGTGACGATTGAAAATCGTCGCAACGAAGCATGGTCAATCGTCCCTCCGGGACTCGTCTGGGGGGATCCCCCCAAGTCCCCAGGACTGAAGTCCTGGGCTAAGGTCAATCGCGCCTCCGGCGCTTTGCCTCTGCGCCCGCTTCTTTCTCTCAGGCGCAGCGCGCGGTTCCTTTCGCAGGATGACAGGGGGCGGCTAGTTCACTTCCCGGCGTTGGAATGACGTCATTCGGCCGCGTCGACCCAACTCGTCCGCGCCATTACACGAGCACCGCGCTTCAACACCTCGGTCTCGATGGTGTGCACCCCGCGCGCTCCCCCGTCCGGCTTGCGCACTTCCAATTCGTAGTGACCGGTGAGGGTGCGCTGCAGCCGGTCGATGGCGATCCGCGGGAAGCGAAACGTCTTCGCGTAGAACCCGCCCGTATCGGCCGAGACCTTTCCCAGACCGACTTCCAGCGAGTGGGAGTCGGCCTCGGTGAAATCGATGGAGAAGACGCTCACCCGCGCGCTCTCCAGCGCCCGCCGCGCGCTGGCGTACTTGCGATCCATCACCACGCCGCCTCCGGTCAGCCGACCCAGCCCCCAGCCGAAGAGGATCAGCGACTTCGGCCCAGGAATCGAACGCAACGCGTTGGCGATGATGATCAGCGCCGCTTCTGGAGAGGAGGCGTCGCGCATTTCCTTCCCATCGAGGCGACGAGCCAGCGAGGGCATGGGCACGGTGCGCGGAGGCGGCGGCTCATCGGTCAGCAGCGCCTGCTCCATGGCATCGTGAATGTGGTTGCCATCGTTCGTGAAGTCGAGACGGAACTTCAGATGCGAGTCGTAGGAGAAGACTGCGACGCGATCTTCCTCTTCCAGCCACTCCGTCCACTGCTCGCTGCTGACCACGATGTGCTGCTGTCCCGCCACGCGAACACTGTTCCGCGCGAAGTCGGTCTGGAAGAAATAAATCAGTAGCCGTCCGGGAGGGGCCGGCTGATCGAGGCTCCGGTTGACCTCAACCGGGGGCGCGTCGAGCGTGGCCAGATCGCGTCCTACCGCCGTCTCCGGAATCCACTCCACCGATTCGACACTGGCTGGCTTTCCGTCGATGCGCACGCGGAAGTCAGAAGGTTGCAAGCCGAGGATGGGGTCGCCCCGATCGTTGGTTACGCGCGCGTCGATGAGGATCCGTTCGACCGTGATCTGGGTTTCACTGCGGAGATCGGGCGCTTGTGCCAGCGACGGAGCGGGCACCAGAAAGAGAACGCCGAGCACCATCGCGGCCCCGAACGAGGCTCGGACCGATGACCGACAAACATGCGTTCCTCTCAGCACTGGCCAGGCTCCGGTGAGCGGATCGAAAACCGTCGCATCGCACCGGAGTCTACAATCTCATCATGCGCAACGTGTTCATGATCACTGCTCTCTTTCTGATCGCTGCAACGCTTTCGGCCTCGACATTCGAGGAGCTGTTTCTCGACCGGACCATGCGGGTGAACTATTTCCACACCGGCGGGAAGGTCGCCGAGGTGATCGCGCTGGATTCGGTGGTGTCGGATGGAGTGTGGCCTGGAAGCAGGACCCGCTTGCTCGACGCCAGCAACCTTGGCAACTACTCGTTCGAGGTGATCGATCGCGAGAGCAACCTTTCGATCTACTCCCGCGGCTTCGCTTCTGTGTTCGGCGAATGGCAGACCACCGACGAGGCGAAGGCTCGGGCCGGGACCTTTCAGGAATCCGTCCGCTTCCCCTGGCCGCGCAAGCCGGTGCAGCTGGTGGTGAAGAAACGCGACGAACAGGGAGCGTTTCAGCAGCTCTGGTCCACTCTGATCGACCCGTCGTCGCGCAACGTGAATCCTGCCTCGCGCAGACCCGCCGGCAAGGTCTGGAGCGTGATCGAGAACGGTCCTCCCTCGCAGAAGGTCGATCTGCTCGTCATCGGCGAGGGGTACACCGAAGCAGAGCTGCCTAAGTTTCACAAGGATGTGGAGCGGATGGTGGGCAAGCTCTTCGCCACCGAGCCGTTCAAGAGCAGGAAGAGCGACTTCAACGTCCGGGCCGTCGACCTGATCGAACCTGCCAGCGGCGTCCATCGGCCGCGCACACACGACGACCGGCGCACCCTCACCGGAGTCCAATACAACATCTTCGACTCCGAGCGGTACGTGCTGACCCTCGACGATCACACCATGCGCGACATCGCCGCATCTGCGCCCTACGATTTCCTGGAGATCCTGGTCAACGAGAAAACCTACGGCGGAGGCGGCATCTTCAACGACCAGGCCACCTCCTGCGTCGACAGCGCGTTCGCCGAGTACATCTTCGTCCATGAGTTCGGGCATCACTTCGCCGCGCTGGCCGACGAGTACTACACCTCGCCGGTGTCGTACGAGACCACCGGCGGCAGCGAGCATCTCGAGCCGTGGGAGCCGAACGTCACCGCACAACGCGACCGGTCGCGACTCAAGTGGCGCGACCTGGTTGAGAAAGACACGCCCATCCCCACGACGTGGAACAAAGAAGAGTTCGAGAAACACAGCCGGGCCATCCAGAAAGAGCGCGCGCACATCCGTGAGATCAACGCTCCCGAGAGCGTGATGGACAAGCTGTTCACCGAGGAGCGGGAGTGGGAGACGCAGTTCCTCGGATCGCAGCAGTATGCGGGCAAAGTTGGGGCCTTCGAAGGAGCGGCTTACGAACCGCGCGGACTGTACCGGCCAGAGATCGACTGCATCATGTTCACCCGCGACGAAGTGGGATTCTGCCGGGTGTGCCGGCGGGCCATCGAACGCATCATCGATTCCTACTCGCGGCCGTAGTCCCTCGCAGGTTGGAGATCTTTCGCCGTCTGCGGCTTCTGATCACAAATGCGATCGGATCGACCGCGTTTAGAAGACTGACCCGCGCCGCTTTATTCTAAGAAACCGTCGAAGGCCGTGCTCTTCCATCGAGTGTCCTTCTCCCCGCACACGGGGAGAAGGTGATGAGGGGGCGCTCACGCGATGAAGCAGGACCCCTATCTTTTCGCTTCGCTCACAGCATGACGGGTTGGCGAGATAGACGATTCAACCATCC
>JBDSGC010000281.1:0-3566 GCA_039919215.1 Thermoanaerobaculia bacterium
AGCCCATTCATGGCGAGCGAAAATTGATCCCTCCTTCTACTGCTCGTACGAGCCGCCAGTGAACAGCTCCGCGAAAATCGTGGCGGACGCTTGGCGAACAAACGCCGCCGGCCGTGCCGGCTCGCGACCGTCGTTGTATTCTCCCCTGCGATGAACGACCGTCTCGCCAGCCTTTATCCAGCTCACCTCCAGACCGTCATCCAGCGCCATGACGCCGCGCTGGCGGATGCTGGTTTCGATGCTCTCATCATCGCCGCGGGCGCCATCCACGTGGCCTTCCTCGACGATGCGCTCTACCCCTTCAAGGTCAATCCGCATCTCAAGTACTGGCTGCCCATCGTGGACAATCCGAACTGCTTCATCGTGCACATCCCGGGGCGCAAGCCGCGCCTGCTGTTTTTTCAGCCGGTGGACTACTGGTACAAACCGGCCGATACGCCGACGGCACACTGGATCGACTCCTTCGACATCGAGGTGCTGCGCGAGCCGACGGATGCCCGGCGCTTTTTCCCCACTACCGGAAAGATCGCCTTCATCGGCGAGCCCTGCGAGGTGCAGACCGGCGAGATCAATCCGCAGTCGTTGCTCGATCGCCTGCATTTCGATCGCTCCTGGAAGACCGACTACGAGATCGAGTGCATGCGCAGCGCAAACCGGGAGGGCGTGCGCGGACATCGCGCGGCGGAAAAAGCATTCCGGCAGGGCGCCTCCGAGTACGAGATCCACCTGGCCTACCTCCTCGGATCCAGCCAGACCGAGGAGGAACTGCCGTACAACAACATCATCGCGCTCAACGAGAACGCGGCGGTCCTTCACTACGTGCAGCACGGTCGCCGGCCGGTTCCTGCAGAGGAGCGGCACTCCTTCCTGATCGATGCCGGCGCCAGCACCAACGGCTACGCGTCGGACATCACGCGCACCTATTCGGCCAATGGAGGAGAGTTCGGCGAGCTGATCGCCGCGATGGACCACATGCAGCTCCGCCTTTGCCAGGCGGTCCGGCCCGGGGTGAATTATCCCGACATCCACCACCAGGCCCACCAGGGGGTCGCAGAGATCCTGTCCACGTTCGGTTTCGTCAAGCTGGGGGCCGATGCCATCGTGGAGCGGGGGATCAGCAGCACCTTCCTGCCGCACGGCGTCGGCCACTTCATCGGACTGCAGGTTCACGACGTGGCCGGCTTCATGGCCGACGCATCGGGCTGCACCATTCCCAAGCCGGAAGGGCATCCCTATCTCCGCCTCACCCGCCTCATCGAAGCGCGCATGGTGTTCACCATCGAGCCGGGCCTCTACTTCATCGAGCCGCTCCTCGCGCAATTGAAGGACAGTGCGCATGCGAAGGACGTCGACTGGCAGAAAGTCGACTCCTTCCGGAAGTTCGGGGGGATCCGCATCGAAGACGACGTCGTGGTCACCGAGAGCGGGCATTCCAATCTCACCCGCGAGGCCTTCGCAGGCCTGCCGGCATGAAGCCGGCGCGCCATACCGATCTCGCACTCCCCTACGTGCTCAGCGTCCCCAGCGGCAAGGCGGACAGCGAGCCGATGCCGCTGGTCATCTTCATGCACGGACGGGGAGCCGACGCCAGCGACCTGGCCGACCTCGCGCCGATGATCGACGCAGCGGGGATCGACGCAGCGGGGATTGACGGAGCGGGGACCGACGGACCGGGCGGGTATCGCTTCGTGTTCCCCAACGCCGCACGCCCTTTCGAGGCGTATCCCGGGATGACCTTCGGATTCTCCTGGTTCGACGGCTGGCCGCCGGAAGGAGACTCCATCGTTCAGTCGCGCCGGAGCATGCTCACCCTGATCGATCAGCTGATCGCGCGCTACCCGACTTCCGGCAAGGTGGTCCTTGGAGGGTTCTCGCAGGGCGGGCTGATGGCTCTGGACGTCGGCTTCCGGACGGCAACGCCCCTGGCGGGCATCGTGGTCATGAGCGGCGCAATCTATGAGGCCGACCTCCCCGATCTGCGAGCCCGGGCGAGCCAGCGGGTGCTCCTGCTGCACGGTGCCGATGACGACGTGATTCCAGTGGTGGCCGCGCAACGCACCCGCCACGTTCTGGAGGGCCAGGGGATTCACCCGGAGTACCACGAGTTTCCGATGGGGCACCACGTCACGCCGGAGTCGCTCCAGGCAGTGACCACGTTCATCCGCTCCTGCCTGACCTCCTCGTAGCGCCGGCATCCTTGCCGGCCGTGCCGCGGCATCCTGCCCGCGGGATCTCGCCCAGTAGCGCCGGCTGGAAGCCGACGCAACGTTATCGTGGCTCGGGAGAACCCAGGGCCGGCCGCCATGACAGCCGAGTCCGCCGTAAAATCCGCCTTCCGTGGAATCAAAATAACCCTCAAATCCTTAGGAGAATTGGCGTATGGATTGCTACCTCCATCAGCCAATGGCGACCCCTATGACAATGACGAAACGGCTTGGCGCTTTGATCGCTTTCGTGGCGGTCTCGATGCTCACCCCCCGGGCCGATGCTGCCGTGGCCACAGCCGCGAGCTTCGACGACAAGGTCGAGAATTCCGCCGCCATCGTCATGGCACGTTGCATCAAAACGGAGTCTCGCCTCGATCCCACCGGACGCTGGATTCTCACCTACTCAACATTCGATGTGGAGAAGTCGATCAAGGGCAGCACCGGCCAGCAGATCACGCTGGTCACCCCCGGAGGAGAACTGAATGGAATCCACCAGGAGACCATCGGCGTCCCCGCCTTCCAGCCCGGCGATGAGAATGTTCTCTTCCTGAAGAACACCAAGCTCGGTCCGACCGTTCTGTACTTCGACCAGGGCGCTTACGGCGTTCGTGCTGATGATCGCGGCGAGAAGATGATCGCACCCGTCGCATCGAACCTGGTGAAGGTCGATGCGCAGAGCGGTAAGGCAGCGGCCACCGACGACGAACCCCGCACGCTCGCAGCCTTCGATCACGCCGTGCGGGAGTCGATGCAGAACGGACCCGATCGCCGCCTGCGCATGGAAGCCTTGCAGGCCCAGAAAACGCGGCAGTCGTCGCTGTGGTCCGTCTTGGCCGGCAACAAACTTCTGGTGGCACTCGCCGTGGTCGGCGCCGCTCTGGCCTCGTGGCAGCTACTGCGCCGGTAATCCTCGAGGCGGTGGTTGCCCGCATGCGGAGTCAATGGGCACTCCTTTTGGATTGACCCGCTGCGTGCCCACTTCCGCCCCAGCTGCCGGAGTCAAGCGAGCCCTCGACGGGGATCAGCTAGTCCTGTTCTATCAACCCATCCATGACCTTCTCACCCGCGAGGTGGTGAGCGCCGAGGCTCTGCTCCGGGCGCACCGCGGCGATGGGGAGATCCGAAGCGGCGTGCCCATCGCTGCCGGAGCCGAAAAGGGATCCGACCTGTTTCGCCTGGATTCCTGGACCATCCATCAGGCGTATTCCGATGCCGCCCGCTGGCAGTCTCACGGATCGGAACGCGTTCACGTGAACGTCAATCTCTCGCCTAGAGAGTTTGAAACGAACAGCCTCACCGACCGGCTGCGGAAGCTGGTCACCGGCTTCGGGATCGACACCAGCACCATCAATCTGGAGA
>JBDSGC010000282.1:0-4311 GCA_039919215.1 Thermoanaerobaculia bacterium
GGTGGCTGCGCGCCTGCGGCGCTTGCCACCGGCTAATGTCCGGCACGCCTCCAGCGTGCTAACGCCGGCGAGGATGCCGGCGCTACGAGAGGCGGTCGAGCACCAGGCGGACCGGCTGCTCGATGTATTGCCGCAGGGTGCGCAGGTACTCCGCGCCTGCCACGCCGTCGATGACGCGGTGATCGCAGGACATGGTGATCTTCATGCGATCGCGAATGACCACCTGGCGGTCGATGACCACCGGCTGCGGCAACGCGGCGCCGATGGCCAGAATCGCCGAGTTGGGGGGATTGATGATCGCGGTGAACTCCTCGATCCCCCAGGCGCCGAGGTTGGAGATGGTCAAGGTCGAGCCCTGATATTCATCCGGCTTGAGCTTGCGATTCTTGGCCTTCTCCGCCAGTGCGCGAACTTCCGTGGCGATGTCGGCGACTCGTTTCTGATCGGCATTCCGGACCACCGGCGTGATCAGTCCCTCCGGAGTGGAGACGGCGATCCCGATGTGCACTTCACCGTGATGGGTGATGGCATCCTGGCCGAAGCTGGCGTTGACGCCTGGATGGTGGCGAAGGGCCAGCGCGGCCGCTCGCACCACGAAATCGTTGACGCTCGTCTTCACGCCTTCGATCTCGTTGAGCTGCTCGCGAAGAGCGAGCAGGCTGGTGACGTCGCAGTCGATGGTCAGGAAAAAGTGCGGGATGGGACCGATGGATTCCCCGAGCCGTTTGGCGATGGTGCGGCGCATGGCGGTCAGAGGGATCGTCTTCGTTTGCAGCGTCTGCATCGGTGGCATCACCGGCGCTTTGGCCGGGCGCGCTGCGGTGGCCGAGGGGGCCTCCTTGCGCGACTGCGCCATCTGACGGATGTCGCTGGCCACGATCCGGCCGCCCGGACCGCTGCCCTGCACGCGATCGAGAGCGACGCCCATCTCTCCGGCCATCTTCCGAGCGAGAGGCGAGGAACGCCGCCGCGAGCCCTCGTCGCCCGACGCAGAACCGCTGCCCGACTCCCGTTCCGGCGCGGTCCTGTCGACGCGCGGGCCTTTCATCTCCATCGCTTCGCCGTACTCGCCTGTTGAGTGGTTGATCGAATCTTTCTGATCGGTCCTGCGACGCTGGTCGTCCTCCGGATCGGGGGCCGGTGACTTCCTTGCCGTGGCGTCGGGGTCGACGCCGGCAGTGGGATCGGGATTCTCATCGGGATCAACGTCCCCATCCGGCTCGGGTTTCGCCGCCGCTTTCGCTGCCGGCTTGCCCTCGCTCTTCTTCGCCGCTGCTTTCGGAGCGGCGGCTTTCTCGCCTTCGACGAGGATCCGGGCCAGTTCGCCGCCGACGGGGGCCATCTGTCCGGCAGCCACGGAGACAGCGCCGAGGGTGCCGTCCTCTTCCGCTTCCAGATCGAGATTCACCTTGTCGGTCTCGATCTCCAGAACCGGCTCGCCCTTCTTCACGGCGTCGCCCTCGTTCTTATACCAGCGGAGGACCTTCCCCTCGGTCATGGCGTCGCCCAGCTTGGGCATGATGATTTCAGCCATCGATCAGTCCCGTCCCCTGCCAGCGATGCGCAGACTCATGAGCGGTACATCACTTTCTTCACGGCGGCGATCACGTGCGCCTCGTGCGGCGTGGCCAGAAGCTCGAGGTTCCGCGCGTAGGGCATGGGAACGTCTTCCCCGGTGACGCGGGCGACCGGAGCATCGAGCTCGTCGAAGACCGTCTCGGTGATGTTCGCGGCGATCTCTGCGGCGGCGCCGAATGGCTTCCACTGCTCCTGCACCACCACGCAACGATGCGTTCTGGTGACCGATGCGTAGGCGGGGTCAAGGTCCAGAGGACGCAGCGTGCGCAGATCGATCACCTCCGCCTCAATGCCCTCTTCTTTCGACAACTTCTCCGCGGCGATGAGCGACATCTGCAGCATGCGGCTGTAGGAAACGATGGTCACGTCGGAGCCTTCCCGAGCGATGCGGGACACGCCGAAGGGCACGGTGAAGTCGACGTCGTCGGGCACTTCGCCCTTCATTCCGTACAGCGCCGCGCTCTCCAGGAAGATCACCGGATCGCGCCCCCGCACGGCCGTTTTCAACAGGCCTTTGGCATCGGCCGGAGTGGCCGGAGCGACGACTTTCAGCCCGGGGAAATGCGCGTAGAACGACTCGAACGTCTGGGAGTGCTGCGCGGAGAGCTGCACGCCGGCGCCCTGCGGTCCGCGGATCACCATGGGCACGTCGACCTGGCCGCCGGAGAAGTAGCGGACCTTCGCCGCGTGGTTGAGGATCTGATCGGCAGCGACGATGGCGAAGTTCATCGTCATCATCTCCACGATGGGCCGAAGGCCGACCATGGCCATGCCCACCGCTGTCCCAGCCATGCCCGCCTCGGCGATCGGGGTGTCGATCACCCGGCGGGGGCCGTACTTTTTCAACATGCCCGCGGTGATGCGGAAGGTGCCTTCGTAGACGCCGATGTCCTCGCCCATGATGAGGACGTTCGGATCGCGGTCCATCTCTTCCATCATGGCGTCGCGGATGGCGTCGCGGTAACTTTTCTCGGTCATTGCCTTCTCTTGAATGGTGCGCGGGATTCCACGTTCTGCTGCCTGCTCACTCGCGCTCGTACGGTTCGTTGACGGGCACCGGTCCATGCTCGGCCACCACGTCGGCGAAGAGCTGCGACGGGTCGGGGACCTCGCTCTCTTCGGCGAAGATGACTGCTGCCTTCACCGTCTCCGACGCTTCCGACTCCATCCCTTTGACGTCGTCGTCGGTCAGACCGGCGGTCTCTTCGAGGCGCTTGCGCAGGATCAGAATCGGATCGCGGTGCTTGTGCTGTTCGACTTCATCCTTGGAGCGGTAGGGCTGCAGGATGTCCGCCGCGCCGTGGCCGGAGAAGCGATAGGTGATCGCTTCGATGCAGTACGGCTTGCCGGTCTCCCGGATTTCCTTCACCGCGCGATCGGCGGCCGCGCGCATGGCGAAGATGTCCTGTCCGTCGACTTTCTCCGAGGGGATGTTGTAGGCGCGGATGCGGGCGGAGAGGTCGGTGAGCGCGGAGTGGCGATCGATGGAGGTGCCCATGGCGTAGCCGTTGTTCTCGATGACGAACAGGATCGGGCACATGCCGTCCTTGCCCCACAGACCCGCCATGTTCATCGCTTCGTGGAAGGAGCCGATGTTCATGGCGCCGTCGCCGAAGTAGCAGGCAACGATGCGTTCGGTCTTCTGGTAGCGGAAGGCGTAGGCCGCGCCGGTGGCCAGGGTGAGATGCCCTCCCACGATGCCGTAGCCGCCGTAAAACCCGTGCTCCACATCGAACAGATGCATCGAGCCGCCCTTCCCCTTGGCGATGCCGGTCGCTTTCCCGAACAGCTCGGCCATGACACGGTTCGGATCGGACCCCAGAGCCAGCGCGTGGGCATGGTCGCGATAGCCGGCGAAGACGATGTCGTGCTTGTCCAGAGCGGTGATGATCCCGCTGCAGACTGCCTCCTGGCCGGTGTAGACGTGGAGATAGCCGCCGATCTTGCCCTTCCGGAACTCGCGCTCGGTGGCCTCCTCGAAACGCCGGATGAGGATCATCTGGCTGAGGATGCCGGCCCAGTCGATTGCGCCCTCGGCGGGCGCGGCGGCGGGCGGGTCGATGGTGGCGGAGGCTGCGGCTCGTGGTTTGGCCATGGCGGGCGACGGATTCTAAAGCAAAATCCGTGCGGTCGGTCAGCGGGGTTGGAAGATCGGGAGAAACTTCGACGACGACGCGGGCTCCACTGATCGTGGAACGGGACCTAGGAACCTCGACCGCAGCACCGGGCATGACCGGATCGATTGAACAAACGCTGCGTCGCCATCCCCTGCTTCGAATAGAATTCGCGCACCCACACTGGACCGCGCCTCCCGGCTGCGCCGGCCAATGGCCGAGCGCGAAACGCCGGCAGCCGGCGGCAACCATCAACGATCGAAACAAGGAGAATCCAATGGCAGGTAGCGTCAATCGAGTCATTCTGGTGGGACACCTCGGAAAGGATCCCGAGATCCGCTCCACCCCCGGCGGTCAGAGCGTGGCCAAATTCAGCCTGGCCACCAGCGAGAAGTTCACCGACAAGAGCGGGGAAAAGCAGGAACGCACCGAGTGGCACAACATCGTCGCCTGGGGCAAGCTCGGCGAGATCTGCGGACAGTACCTCCGCAAGGGCAAGCTCGTTTTCATCGAGGGATCGCTGCGCACCGACAGCTGGGACGACAAGGAGTCGGGCCAGAAAAAGTACCGCACCGAGGTCATCGCCCAGAACATGCAGATGCTGGGACCCAAAGGCGAG
>JBDSGC010000283.1:0-4893 GCA_039919215.1 Thermoanaerobaculia bacterium
TCGCGGACCCTCTCCCCGCTGCGGCGGGGAGAGGGAACTCGCGTGAGGATGTGTCATCGAGATCTCATAGCGCTGCATCTCGCTGTTCCTTGCCTCAGGATGACGGCCCGGGATTTCTTCACAAACACGACCGAGTGTCTGATTGAATCCGAAATCGCGGCGGGCGCTGCGCGAACCAGCGCCGCCGGCCGTGCCGGCGCTCAATCCGGAAGGTCCATCCGGATCTCTCGCGCATCGTCATCCCGCACCTGGATGGTGATCTCCACATGCGACTCCTCGTATTCTTCGAAGGCTGGTTTCGGCCACTCGATCAACTTGAGGCCGGGTTCGGAAAGCATTTCCGGAATCCCGATCTCGAACCATTCCCGAGGACGGTCCGAAAGCCGGTAGCCATCGATGTGCACGATCGGCTGGCCATTGCCGGTCGGGTATTCATGAACGATGGCGAACGACGGCGAGGCCACCTCCCGAGGATCGGCTCCGAGCTCCGTGGCGATGGCCCGCGCCAGAAACGTCTTCCCCGCCCCGAGGTCACCGACCAGATGCACGACCACATCGGCGGGAAGGAGGCGGGCAATGGCCACGCCGGCCGCGGTGGTTTCGTTCTCGTCGTGGCAGAGCCATGTGCGCAGCGTCACCGGGGGATTCTACCCGCCACCCTCCCGTCGCCAGCATCTCGCCACAAGGCCACCGACCATTGCTGTCAGATCGTGCTGAGAGTCATCGCCGTATGCGACAACCGGAGTTGACCGTCGCGAACAGGGAAGACTTTCCCGGTCAGCCCATTTTCGTCGAGCGCGCTTTGATCCAGCAGTGGCACCGACACTCGTCGTTCTTCTCTGGTCCTCAGTCCCCCTTGTCGTAAATCCGCGGGAGCCCGGCGCGATCCGCCATCTTGGGCGACGCAATGACTTTCAGCGTTTCTTCGAGAACACGGTCACGCCCTCAATCCCGGCGAATCCAGCGTCCGTAGTCATCAGTTGCGCGTTGTGGGTCTTCGCTACGGCCAGCATCATCGAGTCAGCCATCGCTAGCGAATGCGCGAGACTGAGGTCCGCTGCGAGCAGAGCGATTTCCTCCGTCAGGTCAACGATCCGCGTCTTCTTCATGGCCGCCACGGCCTGCAATGCGTCTTCCTCGGAACGTTCGCGCTTGATCCACTTGTACACCTCGTAGATCGCGATCGTGGGGGTCACTACCAGCGAAGCGTTTCGGAGTCGCGACGAGAATTCATCGGCATGCGGCCCGTCAGCGAAGAACTCGATCCAGCCCGAGGAATCGACAACGATCAAACACGATCCTTTTTTTCGCGGAAGCCGCTGGTCTTCATTCCGCGCACAAACCCACGCATCCCGGAAAGCGGCCGATCAGGCACCAGAGCGATGACTCCACCCTTTGCAATCACTTGAAATTCCTGGCCGGGCCGAAGGTCGATCCGCGAGCGCACGTCCTTGGGGATCACGACTTGATACTTTGAGGAAAGCTTCGTTCTTGCCATGTGTCTCCCGGATCGAGCGATCGATCACCAGTATCGTAAAACACTCCCTCCGCTGAGTGCAACATTAGCCAGCGCCTCGTAACCAGCTGTCGCAGCTGACTTCGTGCCGCTCGTTGCCGAGTCGCCTGCCGTACTCCTTCGGGCGGCACAAAGCTGCTGAACCGAAGACACGTTAGTCAGCCGAGGTACACTCCGCGGCCGTGAAGTTCGAGTGGGACCCGGAGAAGGATCGACGCAACCAGGCGAAGCACGGCGTCGCATTCGAAGAGGCGGCGACGGTCTTCGGCGACCGCTTCGCGCTCTCATGGGAAGACAGGGAACACTCGGTCGGCGAGTACCGAAAGCTCACCCTCGGTTACACTGAACGGCAACGGCTGGTGATCGTAGCTCAGACCGAGCGCGATGACCGAACTCGAATCATCTCGGCGCGGCTTGCCACCGCAGCGGAACGGCGACTCTATGAATCAGAATAGCGAAGAAGACATCGACATCCCCGAACAGACATCCGCACCCGGAGCCGTTCGAGGCAAGTACTACGAACGGTACATGCAGGGTTCGAACGTCGTACTTCTTGCTCCGGACGTGGCCGAAGCATTTCACGACTCGAAAACCGTGAACTCGGCGCTTCGCCAATACCTTGCTGAACACGGCACACCTCCGGCGAAACGGGTTGCGCGACATCAAGAGTGAACTGCAACACTGACGGTTGAATCAAAGCCTTTCCTCTTGCTGCGCTTTTGGGTCTCGTTCAGTCAGTTGAGCGTGAAGTGTCCTCACCCCCGCAACTTCCCCATCGCCTGCGGCAACCGTTCCGCGAGATCCATCGCTGCCAGTCCCGTGTCGCCCATCTCTTCCTCCAGCAGGTCTCCGGCAAATCCGTGGAGGTAGACCGCGGTGCAGGCGGCGTCGAAGGGGTCGATGCCTCGGGCCAGGAAGGCGGCGAGGATGCCGGCCAGGACGTCGCCCATGCCGCCGCTGGCCATACCGGGGTTGCCGGTGGGGTTCACGCGGACGTGTCCGTCGGGATCGGCGATGAGGGTCTGGTGGCCTTTGAGGACCACGATGCATTGGCACTGGCGCGCGGCGTTGCGGGCGGACTCCAGGCGATCGCTCTGGATGTTGGCGGTGGTGGTGGCCATCAACCTGGCCAGCTCGCCGGGGTGCGGGGTGATCACTCGTATGCGCTTCTTCGGGTTGATCTCCGCGGCGCGGCCGGCGTAGGCGTTGAGGGCCGAGGCGTCGATGACCAGGGGAACTTCGAGGGCGTCGAGGATGCGGCGGATCTGCTGGTAGGCCGGCTCGCTGTCGGGCAGCCCGGGGCCGGCCAACACGGCGGACTTCTTCTGCAGGGTATCGATGATGGCGTCGGCGTTGCCGGTGAAGGTCATCGCTTCGCACGACGCGCCGGTGACGATGATGGCGGTCTCGCGATCGGTGCACACGGTGACCAGGCCGGCGCCGCCGCGGATGGCGCCACGCGCACTGAGCACCGCGGCGCCGCTGCGACCGGGCGAGCCGGCCAGGATGCCGACGTGGCCGTACGTGCCCTTGTGCGAGTCGCTGGCGCGCGGCTGCAGGAAGGGCAGCACATCCTCCGGGGCGTTGAGGGCGAGGGTCACACCTTCGTCCTCGACGGCGGCGTGGGGGATGGAGATCGGCGCGACGATCACTTCGCCGCAGAACGCCGCGGACGGCTCGAAGATGTGCGCGAGCTTCGGGGCGGCGAAGGTGACGGTGACCACGGCCTGCACGCAGGGCTCGAACGGCGTGCCACTCGACGCGTTCGCGCCGCTGGGGAGGTCGACGGCGATGACCGGCGCGGCCATCTCATTCATCGAATGGATGGCCTCCGCCTCGATTCCGTCGGGGACGCGATTCAGGCCTGTACCAAAGAGGGCGTCGACGATCACATCCACATCCGCCGCGTGCAGCATGGCCTCCGACAGCGACTCGTCGTCGGTGACTTCGTAGAGTGGAAGCCCCAGGCGCTGACAGATGGTGAGGTTGGTGGCGGCGTCGCCGGTGATTTTGTTGCGGTCGCCGATGAGGAGGACTACGGGCACCACTCCCCTGCTCTCCAGATGGCGGGCGATGGCGAATCCGTCGCCGCCATTCTGGCCGAGGCCGCAGAAAATCGCGGCGCGCTCGGCCTCGGGGAAGTGCTCGAGGAGCGCGTCGGTCACCGCGATCGCGGCGTTCTCCATCAGCAACAGCGAAGGGATGCCGAAGCGTTCGGTGGCCCGGCGATCGATGGAACGCATCTGTTCCGCGTTGACGATTTTCATGATGCCCAGCCCCATTCTCTCAGCAGATCGAGCAGAGCTCCCGGCGGCGCGATGGCAGCGTACTGCTGCAGGTCCTCGGAACGATCGAGATCGGTGCGGTGCGGGAGCTGGGCCACCGTTCGCTGCATGGCGCCGATCTTTTCCAGCGTCTGCTCTGACACCGTGTCGGAGCCCCACTCGATGCCCTCGAACACCGAGACATCGAACGCGGCGGCGCGGCAGCCGATCAGATAGTAGCCTCCGTCGGTGGCCGGCCCGAGCACCCACTCGCACGAGTCGAGCAGCCCGAAAGCCTGATCGATCAACTCACGGCTGAGCGAGGGATCGTCCACGCCGATGGCGATGATCTTCTCGGTGCGATGAAAAAAGAATCGCTCGGAGAAGGCCATGGAGAGACGGTCGCCCAGCGTCGCGCCAGTCTGCATGGCGGTGGCGCGATGTCCGAAGGCGCGTTGCAGTGTGGCGCCGTTCGCCTCCGGTGTCGGTGCCCACAGAATCTCAATCTCCGTTTCCTCGGTGGATTCCCCGATGGACAGCTGCAGGTCGCCGAGCATGGCCTCGTAGGCGGCCAGTGCTTTCGCATCGCCGACAGTCGCGGCGATGCGTGACTTGACGCGCCCGAGCTCCGGCAGCCGCGCGAAGACGAGAAGCCGTTGCGGGGGCGGATGTACGGTGGGGAACATTGACCTCGAGTATAGGTGCACAACAGCGTCGCCTCGACCGGGGCGAGTAGGGTACGCTCGCCCACTGTTCTGAAGGGTGAAGCCGGCCACGGCGGCGTCACCACATTTCGGAGCGGAACTCAATGCGCGTTCGATTCGGCGACTTCGTCTTTGATTCCGGGCGCCGCGAGCTGCGCGCCGGATCGGGCATTGCTCACCTCACTCCGAAGGCTTTCCTCCTTCTCCAGGCCCTCATCGAAGCACGCCCTCAGGCCGTGTCGAAAGAGTATCTCTACGGGCACCTCTGGCCGGGCACGTTCGTATCCGACTCGAATCTGAATACGATCGTCTCTGTCCTGCGCATCGTTCTAGGAGAGGACGCTCGTCATCCCAGGTGGATCAAGACCGTTTACGGTTTCGGTTACGCCTTCAACGCGGAGGGAGTGGT
>JBDSGC010000284.1:0-6388 GCA_039919215.1 Thermoanaerobaculia bacterium
AAAGCGCCGTCGTGGACGTAGCGGATGTATTCACCGTCGGGGGAGAAACTCAGTTCTTCGTAATTCTTGCCGACGGCGGGTGCCGCTTCGATCTCACTGCCGGTGGTGACCTGCCGCACCATCAGCACGTCGCCTCCGGGCGTCGACTCCACATGGGCGATGTACCGTCCGTCCGGCGAGATGGCCACGGCGCGAACTCTCGAGGTGGCGGGCAACCGCTCGATCCGCATCGATTGGAGACTGCCGGTGCGCGAGTGTGACTGGGATTGGTTTCGCTGACTCCACAGCCAGACGCCGGTCGCAGCAATCAGCACCGTGAGCGCAACGATCAGCCACAGCCCTCTCCGCATTCCCGGGCCTGCCGGTGTTCGGGGGAAAAGCGCGTTCGACGAGTGCAGGTTGGATTCGTAGTCGCGCTTGATTTCCCGCAGGTCGATGGCGATCTCTTTCGCCGATTGGTATCGCGCCTCCGGATCTTTCGCCAGGCACTTCAGGGCAACGCGGCGCAATGCATCCGGCACCGGGGGATCGACGTCGCCGATCTGCGGCGGTGGCTCGTACACGGTTTTGTGCAACGTGTCCACCTGCGAGCTGCCCTGAAACGGACGCCGCAGAGTCAGGACCTCATAAAGGATGCAGCCGAAGGAGAAGATATCCGATCGCTGATCGAGTGGAAGTCCGCGCACCTGTTCGGGCGACATGTAGCCAACCGTACCCATCATCGCGCCCGGGCGGGTGATGGTGTCGACGACCGCGGCACCGGCGGGATCATCGTCGTTTTCGAGCCCGGAGTTTCTGGCCAGCCCGAAGTCGAGAATCTTTGCGAATCCGTCCGGGGTGACCATGATGTTCGCGGGCTTCAGATCGCGATGAAGGATCCCGGCGGCATGCGCTTTGGCCAGCCCGTCGGCCGTCTGGGCCAGGTAATGGAGCGCCTTGGTCATGTCCACGCCACGTGTGAGAAGCGATCGAAGCGTCTCCCCCTCGATCAACTCCATGGCGATGAAATCGACCGGAGACTGATCCACCAGGGCCTGACCGATCTCATACACCGTGACGATGTTTGGATGATTGAGAGCCGACGCCGCGCGGGCCTCTCGCGTCAGACGTCCCCGCCTCTCCTCGGAGCCAATCGTCTCCGGCGAGAGAATCTTCAGTGCGACGTGACGTTTCAGCGAGGGGTCCCACGCTTGATAGACCTCCCCCATCCCTCCCGAGCCGAGGGGGGAGACGATTTGAAAACGTGAGAAGAGGGTGCCGGGTACCAGCGACAAGGAAACGTTCCCCGAGGAGAGTCTGGCCGCTGACTTTCAGTGCGTCAAGGCTGCCGGTGCCTCGGCCCATCTGCCGTGGTCGTCACCTGCAGCGCATGAACGCGTCGTCAGAACCTGGCTCCGATTGAGAACCGGTACGTGCGAGGAGTCTGATACGACGACGGCCCAGTCGGTTTCCCGAAGTCAGGCGCGCGGAGGTAGTGCACTCCCTCGATCGGCTTCGTGGTGAAGGGGTTGAACGCGGTGAGACCCGACGCGCGCCCCGATCGCAGGAGCGTTAGAACCTCGACGCTCGGAGCGGTCACAGCAGCCCGGTCGAGCACGTTCAGCACATCACCCTGGAAAAACAGGCGCGTCCGCCCGAGTGCATGTTCATAGTTGAGGGCGATGTCGGTGCTGGCTACCGAATCAGTACGCAGCGATCCTCGCTCGCTGAAATAATACGGGTATCCGGTCGGCGACAGTTGTGTCAGCGAATAGCCAGGGTTTCCAGGACTCCCCGCGTACGGAGTGATCGTGCCGCTCGCATCGATGAGTCCCACGACCGAATACGCGCGCCCCGAATCGTATGTCTGAAGCAGCGACAGGTTGAGAGCGCTGCGACCCCACGCGACGTCGTAGCCGACCCATACTCGGGCGCGATGGGTCTGGTCACCACTTAGATAACCGACTGGCCGGCGCTGTGGATACGCCAGCAACTCCGGGTACCAGAGGTGCAGCGGCCGGCTCGTAGCCGGCTCACCATTGAGGAAATCACCCTCGCCGTCTGTGTTCCCACGCAGGCGGGACCACGTATATCCACCACCGAACCGAACCGAACGAACCTGCCAGTTGCCCTGGACCTGCACCGCACGATACGTACGGGACGTTGCCGAGTCATCATTGACGATCCAGTTCACATCAATCGGATTCCCTTCCGGATCGACTTGCTTTCCGGTGGTGGAGTCGAGACGCGCAGCATAGAAGCCGCCCCACTCGCGTGTCGTCGCGTCGACCCTCAGGGAGCCTTGGCGGCCGAGTCGCAGGGCATAACCGAGAGTCATTTCATCGACCATGGGTGAGCGCAACGACTGGGGGATGAGGGTAGACAGCCCAGGGCTCGAGAGACCGGTCAGGAACTGGCGGTTGTTGACGCCGCCCACTGAATCGAACCAGGCGAACAGCTGCGCAAGGGCGTCGCCGGAACCTAGAAATCCATCCTCCGGCGTGCCGAAGACATTGATTCCCGGTCCTGCGTAACGCCACGAATAGACGTGAGGGTTGCCGGCGCGCTGTGCGGCGGATCCCAGACCGGGCAGGTCCGGAATCCGGGAGACATACCGGCCGTAGCTGGCCGCAATGCGATGCGCACCGTCGCCGCGAGCATCGAGTGTGACGCTCAGGCGCGGACTGAGCTCATGTTCATTGGAAACGACACTCCTGTCGGTGTCGCGCGCGTCGTTGCGGTCATAGCGAGCCCCGATGCTGAAGTGCACGCGTGGAGTGACATCCCAGCGGTCATTCAGGAAGATGCTGCGCGTGTTGAAGTCCGTGCCGAGTGACGGCAAACGCACGGGCGCCCAGGTGATGACCGTCGTCTCGTCGAAAATCGGGTAGGCGCGCTGCCCGATGATTCGGAATCGCGCGGTCTGGATGGAGTAGTCACTCGACGACGTGTTGGCATTGACGATTCGTTCCTCGTGAAACGATTCTGCTCCCGCGGCGAGGGTGTGGCTGCCCCGTCGGGTCTGGAGAAAGAGCATGCCCTTCAGGAGCCACGATTCATTGTTTCTCTGATCATTTCCGCACACGCCGCAACTACTCGGCGCATTCGCGCTGGGGAACCTCCGTCCGCTCACGACTGTGCCGGCAATGCGGTCGGTCAGGAGTCCGCCATTGCCCTGCAGTGCGTAGTTCTTGCGCGCGTACTGCGCTTCGACGAAGAGGTTCGACGGCAGCATCGAGTGATAGCCCATCGTCAGGAAGGTCGCCGGCGTCGAGCGTGTCGCAATCAGCGCGTCGAGGTCCAGGACACCGGCAGGAGTACCGACGATGCCGGTTTCCTCCCGGGAATGATCGAGATACGAAACCACCAGGCCATCGTTACCGAAGAGCTGTCCGGTGAGCTTGCCCTCGAGGCGTCTCTCCTTCGTCGCGGCAGGGTAAGCAATGTTGGTCAGTCGCGTCGTTTGCGCCGTGGTCTGATCCGCAAAGCGTGCGGCAGTGAAAAACCAGAGGCGGTCCCGGATCACAAACCCGCCGAGGGTGAGCTCATGAACGGCGCTCAGATCATCCGAAGGCCTGCTTTCGCCCGGCCAGGGCGTGGCTGCCGTCCAGGCGGCGTTGCTCAGGCTCGTCCGCGCCGATCCGCGGAGCTCGTCCCCTCCGGACCTGCTGCGGACGCTCACCACGCCTCCGGTGAATCCGCCGTACTCCGGCGAGACTGCGCCGGTGAGCACAGTGGTCTCCTCGATGGCCTCTTCGATGAAGAGGTCGTGAGGCTGACCGCCCAGGTTGTCGTTGACCACCGCGCCGTCCACGAGAAAGATGCTGCTCCAGAAGGGCGCGCCGGCGATGAGGAGGCGGTTACGGACTCCGTTCGGGTTGACGCTGGGAGCAAGAAGCGCGATGTCCCTCAGAGTTCGTTGGGTCGGCAACTGCTCCACCAGATCTCCTCGGAAGTTGCTCGTGATCTGATCGCTGTCCTCCGACGGCGCAGCAACCGAGATGGTCGCGCTCACGCTGGCCACGACGAGGGAGGCGTCCGCTCGTGTCGTCTGGGCAACATAGACTCGGACCAATTGATGGGACGGCTGCAGTCCATCGCGCTCGAAGTGCACCGTGTAATCGCCTGGCGGAAGATGAGTAAAGTAGTACCCGCCCCGTTCGCCCGTGGTCGTCTTGAGCGACCCCGGCAGCGAGGCGGACGTCACCGTGACCGTGATGTCAGCCAGAGGCGCGGATGCCGCACTCACAACGCCGGTCAGCTCGCCCGTCGTCCCCTGCTGCGCCAGAGCCGGCAGACCCGCCAGGACCAGCAGTGCTGTCGCCACTAAAAGGCGCATCTCGTTCCCGATCACACGCACGCTTGGGTTCATCGATGACTCACCGCCGCCAGTGAATTCGATGTCGGGGGCGTTCGCGATCATAGAACGAAATCACCTTCTCGCTCGTCCTGGCGCGGGGATGACCGTCGTGGGCTGGTGATCATCGTATTGGTGATTGGGGGCGACGCGACCTACCAGCCGCAAGCCCCTGCACCCTACCGCCCGCAAGTCGCGGTCTGACCGATCGACAGCGCAAGCACGGATCCGCAAACGGCGAGGGCCGTTCGCATTTTGACGGCGTCAGCGTTGTGCCGTCTGCAGTGCGTTCGTGACCAGGGAGACGCTCGCGCCTTCTCGTTTCTCAGGAATCGCAGCGAGAAACTTCTCGCCATCGAAAGAGTCGAGCGCTGACGGCACGGCCGGGAACTTGAAGAGCGCTTTCGGGTCACCGAACTGCCCGTTTTGGTATTCGACCGACATCAAGGTCGCATCTGGCGCCACCCAGAAAATCTCATGACCTTTCGCCGGCCACAGGTAGAACGAGCTGGCCCCGGTAGTCGACAACTGGCGCTTTTCTCCCCGGTCGGGGAAGGGAACTACGTAGAGCTCTTCTCTGCCGCTCTCGTCTGACGAAAAAGCAATCCACTTTCCATCGGGGGAGAAGATTGGCGCGCGCTCCTTGAACTCCGTGGCCACGAAGGGATAGGGCTTGGCGCCCCCCGTCGTCGGCACGATCCAGATGTCCCCCGTGAAATCAGGATTCTTGGCATCCAGAAGGTGGGCCGCCAGAAAATGGCCGTCCGGCGACCAGTCAAACGGCTCGAGGTTCCCTTCCTTCATTGCCCATAGCGGCTGCTCCTGAGTCAGGCCATCGACCGGTTTGATGAAGATCTCGCTCAGCACCCGTCGGTCGGTGCCGAACGCGATCTGCTTGCCGTCCGGTGACCAGACTGGCAGGAAATCATTCAGCGGATTCGAGGTGAATCGCGTTCGCGCGCCGCGCGCGAGATCGAGAATCCAGACGTCGGCTGGATCGCCAATGGTGGCCGCAACACGCCTGCCGTCTGGTGAAAAGCGCAAGGCACCGTACTGATCGGGGGGACCAGCGACGTCGGTGCCTCGACCGGCGCGATCGAGCATCGTGAGACGTGGGCGCAGGCTTGCGTTTCCTGTGGCGTAGGCCAGGGTGCCGTCATTCGAAATGGCAAACACCGCACGGAAGAAACCGATCTCCTCCGCCACCCCCTCGGCCACCCGAATCGGCTCTCCGGTCAGCTGCCCTTTAGCCATGTCGAACTTCTGCGCCAGCAGATACTGGTTCCGCACGAACAGTAGTTGGTCCCCACACAGGGCGAGATTCGAGCGCACCCGGAGGATCAACTTGCGCTCGCTCGAGTCGAGCGAAGCGAGGTAGACCGCGTTCATGTCGCTTTCCGCCCCCGCGCGATGGGTTCCCACCAGGTAGAGGAAGCGCTTGCCATCCGGGAGGAAGACGGGCCACCGATGGGTCGTCTCGCCGTGCGCCTCATCGACCTGGGTGACAGTCGTGACCGGCCCGCCATTCGAGGAAACGCGATGGAGGGCATCGCGCCAGTAGCCGGCAAACAGGATGACACCGTCTTTGCTCCAACTTCCTCCGCGACCGTCGGGCGCATCCGCGAGCGCAATGGCCGGTCCGCCACTCACATCAATCCTCTTCAGCTTTCCGGCAGCGAAGAATCCGATGCTGCGGCTGTCCGGTGACCAGAAAGGGCCGAAGCCCTTCTCCGTTCCGCCCAGAGGTTTCATCTCACCGGTATCCAGCCGGTCGATCCAGAGACTCTTCTTTCCATCCGCGGTCTCGCCGCTGAAGGTCAGGAATCTCCCGTCAGGAGAGAGCGACAGGGAGGCCGCATCGTTCTGGTTGATGGACAACGAGACGCCGGACGGTGGAACGAACGAGGCGTGGAACGCGCGCGGCTCCACGCTGTGCCCTTTCCACCACAGGCCCCCCAGCGCAAGCGCCGCAAGTGCCGCAGCGATCGCAGTCCCCAACCACAGACGCTCCCGGTTCCGGCGACGGGCCACCACCACGCTGGCCACGCCAGC
>JBDSGC010000285.1:0-2976 GCA_039919215.1 Thermoanaerobaculia bacterium
CGACGGCGACGTTGCAGATCCTTCGGCGTCTCCGCGCCTCAGGATGACGAAATCGTTCATCACGCCGTCATCGGCGCATGGCGTCGTTCCCCAGCTCAGGATGACGGTAGGAGGATTTCTTACAGCCTCTTGAGGATGGAGGCAACGGTCACGTTTCTGGTTTCTGCTTTCTGGTTCCTACGCCCCCACCAGTTGCTCGAGCACGAACGGCAGGATGCCGCCCTTCTCGTAGTAGTCCACCTCGATCGGGGTGTCGATGCGCACGCTGACCGGTACCTCTTCGGTCTTCCCGGAGGCGCGGCGGATCACCAGCTTCGCTTTCTGACGGGGACGAAGTTCTCCGGCCAGGCCGGTGATGTCGAAGGTCTCCGTTCCGTCGAGTCTCAGGGAGACGGCGCTGGTCCCCTCGTCGAACTGCAACGGCAGTACTCCCATCCCCACGAGATTGGAGCGGTGGATTCGCTCGAAGCTCTGCGCGATCACCGCGCCGACTCCGAGGAGGCTGGTGCCTTTCGCCGCCCAGTCGCGCGAGCTGCCGGTGCCGTACTCCTGCCCGGCCAGAACCACCAGCGCCGCCCCTTCTTTCTGGTAGCGCATCGACGCGTCGTAGATGGACATCGTTTCGCCATCGGGCTGGTGTTTTGTCACACCCCCTTCGACCCCGGGCACCATCAGATTCTTGATGCGGACGTTGGCGAAGGTGCCGCGCGTCATGACGCGATCGTTGCCACGCCGGGAACCGTAGCTGTTGAAATCCTCCACCGGCACGCCTTGCTCGATGAGGTACTGGCCGGCCGGAGAGCTGGCCTTGATGGAACCAGCGGGGCTGATGTGGTCGGTAGTGACCGAATCGCCGAAAATCGCCAGAGCCCGGGCGCCGAGGATGTCCGAAGCCTTTCCTGACGCCTTGGCCGCTGTGAAAAACGGTGGCTCCTGGATGTAGGTGGATTCGCGGTCCCAGGCGTAGAGCTGGCCGGTCGACGTGGCGATGGCGTTCCACAGCGGATTCTGTTCGGCGAAGTCGGAGTACATGCGGCGGAACGCGTCGGGTTCGACAGACTGCGCGAGCGCGTCGCGCACTTCCTGCATGGTCGGCCAGAGGTCCTTGAGATAGACCTCGTTGCCGTCGTTGCCCATGCCGATCGGTTCGGTTTCCATGTCGATGTCGACCCGACCGGCGAGCGCGAAGGCCACCACAAGGGGTGGCGACATCAAAAAGTTTGCGCGGATGGACTGATGCACGCGCGCCTCGAAATTGCGATTGCCGCTGAGCACCGAGGCGGCCACGAGATCATGCTTGGTGATGGCCTCTTCGATGAGCGGGTCGAGCGGCCCGGAGTTCCCGATGCAGGTCGTGCATCCGTAGCCCACGGTGTAGAAGCCCAGCTCATCGAGGTAATGCTGCAGGCCGCTCTTGCGGTAATACTCGGTGACCACGCGCGAGCCGGGAGCCAGCGAGGTCTTGACCACACGCGGTACGCGCAAGCCCTTCTCTACGGCCTTCTTGGCCAGCAGTCCCGCCGCCAGCATTACGGAAGGATTGGAAGTGTTGGTGCAGGAAGTGATGGCGGCGATGAGGACGTCGCCGTGATGCAGATGGGCCACCGCCATGGGGAATTGGTCGGCCAGCGAATGGGCATCGACGCGGTCGGGAGTGGGACGGTTGTTGACCATTTCCTCTTCCGTGGTCACGTTGGTATTTTTTCTGGCGGACTCTTTCGCAGTCGGCGACGTGCCCTGCGCGCCGCCGCCCTCGATGGTGGTTCCCGCCAGTTCCGTCCCCACTCCGACGATCGTTTTCTCAGCCCGGTCGATCTCCCCTGCCGGCTTGCCGTAGCCGTTCGGTGCAGGCGCCTGGAGCATTTCAGTGAACGCGGGCTTGAGCGAGCGCAGGTCGATGCGGTCCTGTGGACGCTTCGGTCCGGCCAGACTGGCGCCCACCGAGGAGAGATCGAGCTGGAGAAGGCGGGAGTATTCGATGTCGCCGGCTTTGGGCATGCCGAACAGACCCTGGGCCTGGAAATATCGGCGAAAGGTGTCCACGTGCTCCTCGTTGCGACCGGTCAGCAGCATGTAGCGGCAGGTCTCCTCATCAATGGGGAAGTAGCCCATGGTGGCGCCATATTCGGGAGCCATGTTGGCGATGGTGGCCCGGTCGGCGACGGGAAGCGATGACGCTCCTTCGCCGAAGTACTCCACGAATTTTCCGACCACCTTGGACTTGCGCAGCATCTCGGTGAGCGTGAGAACGAGATCGGTGGCGGTGACTCCCTCGCGCAGCGATCCGGTCAGATTCACGCCGACGACATCCGGCGTGAGGAAGTAAACAGGTTGACCAAGCATCCCCGCTTCCGCTTCGATGCCCCCCACGCCCCAGGCCACGATGCCCAGCCCGTTGATCATGGTGGTGTGAGAGTCGGTGCCCACCAGCGAGTCGGGATACCAGATCCCGTTCTTTTCCAGCACTCCTGGCGCCAGATACTCCAGGTTCACCTGATGGACGATTCCGATCCCGGGCGGGACCACGCGGAAGCCCTGGAAGGCCTGCATTCCCCACTTGAGGAACTGGTAGCGCTGCTGGTTGCGCTTGAACTCCATGTCCATGTTCAGCTGCAGCGCGTCGGCACGGTTGGAGTAGTCCACCTGCACGGAATGGTCGATGACCAGATCGACCGGAACCAGCGGCTCGATGATGCCCGGATCCTTCTTCAGCCTCGCGGCCGCCGCGCGCATGGCGGCCAGATCGACCAACAGCGGAACGCCGGTGAAGTCCTGCAAGAGGACGCGGGCGACCATGAAGGGGATCTCTTCCTCCCTCTCCGCGGTGGCTTTCCAGTTCGCCAGCACGCGCACGTCTCGCTCGCTGATTTTCCTGCCGTCGACATTGCGCAGAACCGATTCCAGGACGATGCGGATGCTGACCGGCAACTTGGAGACCGGGCCGATCCCGGCCTGTTCCAGCTTGGGCAACGAGTA
>JBDSGC010000286.1:0-4905 GCA_039919215.1 Thermoanaerobaculia bacterium
GTAGTGAGGAGGACGATCTGCTGCGCGAGATTCTCGACCTGTTCCGCAAGGACGTGGCCCTCCGGCTCCAGACGATCGACGAAGCGCTGGCGGCGAAGGATCCGGAAGCAATGTGGCAGGCGGCGCATGCACTGCGCAGCGGCGCCGCCAACCTCGGCGCGATGCGCGTGGTCAGCCTGTGCGACGCCCTCCAGGATCTCGGACGATCCAACTCGATCGTCGGCGCCGATGCCATGCACCGAGATCTGCGTCACGCGTGTGGGAGAGCGCTCGCTGAGCTTGCGGAACTCAATCAAGCTCCCCATTGAAACCGAAGAACCTGAGCTGTTCGTCTCTGGCCAGTCGGCTCACTCGCCGGCGATGATCCGTTCGTAGAACTGGCGATACAGCGGCACGACGCGGCTCACGTTGTACTTCTCGTCTGCCAGCTCGCGGCCGGCCCGACCGAAGCGCCGCTGCAGATCCGGGTTCGAGAGGATCTCGATGGCCCGCTCGGCCATCCCCTCGACATCGCCCACGGGCAGCAGATAGCCGTTTTCCCCGTCGATCACCACTTCCGGCAGCCCGCCGGCTCGCGTCCCGATCACCGGAACCTCCGAGGCCATCGCCTCCAGAGCGGCCATCCCGAACGACTCCGCTTCGGAGGGGAGCAGGAACAGATCGGCGGCCCCCAGGATCTCTTCGAGGTTCGGAATGTTTCCGAGGAAAAAGATGCGGTCGCGCAGCCCTCGCTCGCGGCAGAAGGCCTCCGCGCGCGAGCGATCCGGCCCGTCGCCGATCATCAGCAGGCGGCTGGGAACTGTTTTCGAGACGCGCTCGAAGATCCCCAGCACATCCAGGATCCGCTTGACCGGACGGAAGTTCGAGACGTGGCAGAGCACCTTCTCGTCGGAGGGTCCAAAGAGATGGTGGCGCGGTCGCTCATGCGGGCGGAACCGATGGGGATCGACGAAGTTGGGGATGACGTCAATGGCCTTGTTCGTTGCGAAATTCTTCGCCGTTTCGTCGCGGAGCCAGTCGGAGACCGCGGTGACGCCGTCCGAGACCTCGATGCCGAATTTCGTAATTGGCAGATAGCTCGGATCGCGTCCTACCAGCGTGATGTCGGTTCCGTGAAGCGTGGTCACGAACTTCAGGCGGCTCCCGACGATCTCCCGCGCCAGATGCGCGCTGATGGCGTGAGGAATGGCGTAATGAACGTGCAGGATGTCGAGCTTCTCGTAGTCCGCGACCTCGGCCATCTTGGTGGCCAGGGCCAGCGTGTAGGGCGGATAGGGATCGAAGAGCGGGTAGGGAGTGACCGTGACCTCGTGGAACCGGATGCGCTCATGAATCATGTTCAGCCGGGAGGGCATGGCGTAGCTGATGAAATGGACGTCGTCGCCGCTGTTCGCCAGGGCGATGCCCAGTTCGGTGGCCACCACACCGGAACCGCCAAAGGTCGGATAACAGGTGATCCCGATTCTCATGAAGGTCGTCCGCTCATACTTCCCGTCCGGCGTACGCAGCGACCACGTCGTCGACCCGCGGCGGTTGTTTGGTGACGTAGGCCTCGCCGTAGCGCGCTCCGATGAGCGCCCCGAAGTGCCGCCCGCGCGCTTCGATCATCTCCACGAAGGTCTGTTCGGAAATGAATGTCCGCGGCTCTTTCGATTTCGGGTCGAAGAACTGCGACTTGAAGGCGGCCATGGCCCGGACCTTGGTTTTCCAGGTGTCGCTGACATCCACCACGAAGCTCGGCGTCACCAGGTAGTTCTGCAGGTAGTAAATGACCACCTGCGGCCGATGGGGCGGCAGTTCCGTCTCCAGCTTCCGCAGGCCGGCGTAGAACCAGGCGTCCGTGATCAGGCGACCCGTTCGCGCATGATCGGGGTGGCGCTCGTCGGGCCAGGGAGCGAAGAGCACGGCCGGACGCCAGCGGCGGATCACCTCGATGATGGTCAGTTCCTCTTCGCGGCCGGTGCGCAGCTGGCCGTCGCCGAAGTCGAGCTCCTCGCGAAAGCTCGCTCCGAGGATGCGCGAGGCTTTGGTGGCCTCCCGGTTGCGGATCTGCGGAGTGCCACGGGTGCCCATCTCGCCGTGGGTGAGATCGACGATCCCCACGCGCTGCTTTTCACGAGACATCCGCGCGATGGTGCCGCCGCAGGAGAGCTCGAGATCGTCGGGGTGCGCTGCGAAGAAGAGTGCGTTCATGGTTTCTTTCAAATCGTTCACCCTCAGCACGAGCGCTCCGGCCCCGTCGGGCTCAAAGCGGAATGATCGTGCCCTCCCGCCGGTCGGCGTCTGATTCCGCGATGACTCTCTCAACGAGATCGTTGCCGAACTCAGACCAGTACGCAAACCATCCCACTACGCGATCCTGAACCGTTCCATCGGGGAAGAGCGTGGCCACCGCCTCGCGCACCGCCGCATAGCGTTCCCGGTCTTTGCGAGCGAGACCGCGGATGGCCCGCTCGGTCAGCTTGCCGAAGTGATACTCGAGGTGTCCGATCGATCGGTTGATGGCCCGAGCCAGGGCATGCTCGGCCGGCAGCGCAATTTCACCGATCCGGGTGAGTTGCTCCGTCAGATCCCTGCGCGCCTGCGCAGCGATCTTCCGGATTTCTGCAACGCCCTCCGGCTCGCGCTCCGCGAGGATGGAATCGGCCGAAGCAAACAGGTCGGCCGCTTCGATGGAGTAGCGGGAGCAAAGGCGAAGGATGCGGCGTGGTGCCAGCAGTGTGTGGGCACGTAGCGCGATGCGCGGAGTGGGAACGTCGAGCAGTCGATGCAGTGGCTCGATCTGCGCGTAGTAGGCCACTTCGGCTGGTCCCCCAATGAACAGATCGGGTCGAAGGACGGCGTCCTGGAGCAGCGGTCGGGTGAGCGCCGAGGTGGAGATGCGCTCCGGCTGATCCAGCGCGCTGGACCGATCGAAAATCTCGCGGTTGCCACGATCGTCGAGACGAAAGAGCAGCGTGTAAGCCTCCCCTTCGCGCGGAATGATCTGCGGCGCGAAGCCGGCCGCGGAAAGCTCGGCGGAGCGCGTCGACAGTGCGCTCTGGATCGAGTCCCATCGATCCACGATTGCGGCGAACAGCGCTCCGCCCGCTCGACGAAGCTCCGGTAGCAACGCGTCCACGAGAATGACCGAATCCTTCGCCGCCTCCCGCAGGAGCTCTGCGAACGAGTCAGCGAACGAGATGCCGGTACGCAACCAGGAGGGCCGCTCCATCGGATGCACGTTCAGAAGTTCTTCGATCAGGGACTCAGGGATTGGCTGCGGTCCAACGACCCGTTTGGAAGCGACGCTCTGGGTGGCCCGGAGGTAGATTAGATCGCGCTGGCCTGCACCGGGCCGTGGCAGTGCCAGCTCTGCCACTTCGCGAAAGTCGTGGTCTTCCGTGGCCAACCAGAAAAATGCTGTCGTCGGAATGCCCGCAGCTTCGTTGTCGCGTTTGAGCTTGATCAGCGATGCCAGCTTGACCAGCGTGTAGAGCGGTCCGCCGGCAAAACCGACCTGTTGTCCAGCCACAGCGGTCAGCGTGCCGCCCGCTGCCCATCTTGTCAGCTGGTCACGGACATCCAGTCCCCAGGCGAGGTTCGTTCGTGCCAGACCCTCACAGAGTTCCGGGGACGGTGTGGAGGACGCAACAGCGGAGGGCCGCCAGCCGGAGAGCGATCCATCGAATCGCTGCAAAAAGCTCGTTGCCGATGGATCGCTCTTCATCCACGCCAGCACGAAGGGATTCATGCCGGGATAGCGGTCGATGGGGAAGTGGAGACAACTGGCGTCGCTCACGCCATTCCCCCGGTGGTCAGGATGGGCTGGTGCATCAATCGCCCTTTCTCCCGACCAGGATCAGCCGAGGAGACGTTCGATCAAACGCGGCGCTATGAAAGTCGCCGAATGCCTGACGGATGTTGAGACCAGTGGAATTGAACATCGCCGCGATTTCGTCCAGATCGTATCCCCGAACCCGTTCCAGATATCGCTTGTCACCGATCGTAATCCGTTTGTTGAAGGATCGGTCGCCGGCATCGAACCAGCGTTCCAGCTTCACCGTCCCCATCGGAGTGTCCAGAGTCTCCCGCTGGACCAGTTTCTCCAGCTCGCGGTGAACGTTCAGGTAATCGAACAGAAAGTGCGCGCCGGGCGCGAGGACGCGGGACATCTCCTCGACCACGCGCAGATTCTCGGCTTCGCCGGAAAAATAGCCGAAGCTGGTGAAGAAATTGACCAGTCCTCCGAAGCTTCCGGTGCAGAAGGGCAGCGTGCGCATGTCCGCCCGGGCCACAGCCAGCGGCCCGTTGTCCGCCATTCCGGTCTTGAGCAGAACGAAGGAGAGGTCGCAGCCGACGGCTCGGAATCCCTCTGCAGCGAGCTCGGTGAGATGACGACCGGTGCCGCATGCGAGGTCCAGAATCGGACCGCGGATCGTGCCGCACTGCTTCTTGAAGAAGGCGACCTGCTGCCGCGCCTCGTGCTCGTCACGATGCGCGTAGAGCTCGAGGTACTCCTCGCCGAACCATTCCTGAAACCAAGCCATCGCCGGATGGGCACGATGACGGAGGAATCATCCTGCGTCAACGCCGGCACGGCCGGCGGCGTGGGTCGCGAAGCGTCCGCCACGATTTAGCCTCGGCCGCTTTCACTCAGCCGCGGGATGGTGCCTTTCGTAGCGCCGGCATCCCTGCCGGCCGTGCCGTGGGCATCCTGCCCGCGGGAGCTCGCCGAACAGCGCCGGCTGGAAGCCGACGCCACGGCCGGCAAGGATGCCGGCGCTACGTTCGCTTCGCTCAGAACGTTCATCACGCCATCATCGGCGCATCGCGCCGTTCCCCAGCTCAGGATGACCGTTGGGGGGGTTCTTCACAGCCTCTGAGGGGGCAGCCTTTCGGAACGCCGGCGCTCCTCTCGCTTCG
>JBDSGC010000287.1:0-7950 GCA_039919215.1 Thermoanaerobaculia bacterium
CTGCAGGATCGCCTGACACGAAGGATGTACGGCGCGGCGGAGGCGGAGCAGTACGAACTGGCCACGTACTATCGCGACTTGATCCGTACCGTCGAACGAGTGCAGGCGGAACAACAGGTGGCCTCTGCCGTGGACGAGGATATGGATGTCTGGGGACTCCACGAAGCGGGAGGGGACGTCGCCGTCCAGCTCTTCGTGATCCGGAACGGCAACATCGTCGACCGGCGCGAGCTGTTCTGGGAAAAAGTGGGCGATTACAGCGCTGGTCATTTCCTCGGCGAAGTCCTCCAGCGCTACTACCAGGACAACCTGTTCATCCCTCCCGAAGTCCTCATTCCGCTGGAGTTAGAAGAGGTGGGCCTCATCGGAGACTGGTTGTCGCAGAGCGCCAGGCGCAAGGTCAGCCTGCGTGTTCCGCAGCGGGGCAGGGGAGTGGATCGCGTCGACCTGGCGAATCGCAATGCGCAGCTGTCGCACGAGTCCCGATTCCGGAAAGCGCAGCAGGACCGCCTGCAGATCGCTGCACAAAGACTTGGGCAACTCCTCGGCTACGACCGGCAGATCGATCGCATCGAATCGTTCGATATCTCCAACATCCAGGGAACCGACTCGGTGGCCGGCATGGTGGTGATCGATCACGGAAAATTTGACAAGAAGCACTACCGCGTCTTCAACATCAAGACGGTGGAGGGAGCGGACGACTTCCGCTCGATGGCCGAGGCCGTCGATCGACGGTATCGCCGGGTCATTGAGGAGGGGAAGCCGCTGCCGGACATGATTCTGATCGACGGCGGCCGCGGTCAGCTGAACGCGGCGCTGGCGGCGCTCAACAAGCTGGGGATCGACGAGATCCCCATCGCCGGGCTGGCCAAGCGGGAAGAGGAGATCTACGTGCCGGGCCGCGAGGAACCGATCCGGCTGGAGCGACGCGACCCGGCGTTGCAACTTCTCCAGATGACTCGCGACGAGACCCACCGCTTCTCCGTTTCCTCTCATCGGCGGCGGCGGTCGAAACGCATGCTCCACAGCGCGCTTGACGATTTGCAGGGGATCGGAGACAAGCGCCGTCGTTTGCTGATCGAACGCTTCGGCAGTCTGTCGGGAGTTCGTCAGGCCTCGGCTCAGGATCTGATCAATGTGCTGGGTCCCAAGGTGGGTCAGTCCCTGTTCAACGACCTGCACCCATGACCGCTGCACAGCGAACGGGGCTGCGAGCAGTGGGAACTCGCGCGCTCATCGGCGCGTTCGCTCTCGAGCGCGCGTGCGATAATCGACGCTAGCAATTTGATCCCATCGCACCAGCCGCAGCGATGGAAAGGGTGGGGGCATGAGTTTCGAAGGGGAAATCGGCGAGATCGATCTGGTTCAGCGACTCGTCGATCTTGGCCGTGAGCGTTTCACCGGTGCCATCCGGTTTGAGAACGACGGCATCATCAAGATCGTCTACTTCAAGGGGGGAGACATCCTCTCGGCGAGCACGAACGATCGTGGCGACAGCATTGACGAGATCCTGTTCCGGGCCGGCAAGGTCACCCGCGAGCACATCAAGCAGGCGCTGGGCAAGCGCAAGGAAACGGAAACGCTGGGCGACGCCTTGCTCGGCCTTGGATTCATTACCCGCAAGGAGCTGACCTGGGCCCGTCGCGTCCAGGTCATCGGCATCATCCGCTCTACCCTGACCTGGAAGGCCGGATCGTGGACCATCGTCGATAACTATCTGCCCAAGCGCGAAGAGGGAACGATCTTCCCCCTTCCCCAAGTCATCCTCGAATTGATCGTCACCGATCAGGACCGCCCGAAGTTCGAGCAGGCCATGGAGAGCGGAAGTTCGGTCTTCCATCGCGTGGATGGATTCGACGAGTCGTTTCGTCGCCTCGGGCTCAACGAGGATGCGGAAGCGATCACGGCCCATCTCGATGGGATCCGAAGCGCAGCGGACGTGGCCAGCGCTTCGGGGAAAGATATTTTCAACGTCTACAAACTGCTCGAGGCTCTGCGCGTGCTGGGACTTCTCGAGAGGGACAGAGTGACTCCGGAAATCGGACTGGCCTCGGGTACTTCGCCGCTGGACTCTGCGGGCGTCGATAATCCCGGATTCAATCTCCACGATGAGCCGGCGCCGATGAGCGCTCTCGAGGAGGATTCGGCCCCAACGCCCTCCTGGGACCTGGATGAGGAGCCCGCGCCTGCGATGACAGCGGATCTCGCTCTCCATGCTCAGAGGGACGTTGCTCCTGTCCGATCTCAATGGGACGAGCCGGAAGAGATGGCAACGCCTGCGGCCGGAGCCGTTCTCCCCCCGGAGCCGCAATGGGGCTTTGACGAAGCACAGATCGAGGCGGCGCGCCGCGTGGCCGTTCCGGTTCGCGCGGGAGCCACGGCGGGAATCGACAAGACAAAGCTTCGCCGGCAATCGCCGCCAGCACGTCCCATGCGCGCGATCGGAGGGATTGTTGCGCTCCTCCTCCTGCTCGTGGGAGGGTGGGCCGGATGGACCTGGTGGCAAGCGCGTCAACGCACTTCTCCAGCCGCGACTACCGCCGCCGCCGCTCCCCCGCGGATACGCCGGCAGCTACCGCCGGTCATCGCCACGACGTCCGCGGCCTCGACGGGAGTGGCCGATCTCTCGGCCACGTCGCCTCGTGCGTCGGGAACGTCATCGGGCATGGGTGGCGGTGCGGTGAGCGCAACGAATCCGCCGGTCGGCTCGAATATGCCCGGGGGAACCCCTTCTTCCACCGAAAAGAGGAGCGTCGCTGCGCCGCCGATCGGCGTCAGTACGAGTCCTGCGGCACGCAAGCCGGAAGCCTCCACCGCCGCCCGCTCCGTTTCCAATCCCGCGAAGGCAATCCCGCCCGCACCGGCTCAACCGAAGAAAGTGGCAGCCATCGACACCCCGCGCGTGGAGCAAATCGGTACAGCCAGTGCGACCATCACCAACGGTAGTATCACCAACGGTGGATCAGCTCCTGTGGCCTCAGGGAATGCTTCCGAGCTGCAGAGGAAGTACGAGTCCATGGGGCGCGACTTTCGAGGGAGCTCAGAAGGCAATTTCACCTACCAGATTGAGCTGGTGTGTGAGACCGCATCGGTAACTAGAGCGCTGGGCAACGGGGGTGCGCGGGTGTGGTTCGTGCCCACAACCTTCAAAGGACGCTCCTGCTACCGGATTTTCTGGGGCCGCTTTGACACGAATGAGGCCGCCCTGGCCGCGACGCGATCCATTCCTGCCGGGCTCAAGGGCTCGGCGCCCGTGGTCATCAGGATTCCACGATGATCACCTCGCTTCTAACCTCCGCGGGGCTGGGCATTGGCGCCGGCATCAACGCCTATGCCACGCTCCTCGTGTTCGGGGTGCTGGCGCGCTGGCAGCCGGGGCTGTTCCACGACGACCTGGCGCATTTCTTCGCTCGAACGCCGGTGTTGATCGTGGTGGGATGTCTGTACGCGGTGGAGTTCGTCGCCGACAAAATCCCGGCGATCGATCACATCTGGGACCTCATCCATACGTTCATCCGCCCCGCAGCGGGGGCCGTCGTGGCATGGGCCGCGGTATCGGATCGGATTCCTCACGGTGCTGTGGTGGTGGCATCGGTGATCGCGGGCGGGATGGCTCTGGGGGCCCACGCATCGAAGGCCGGTCTGCGCGGAGCGAGCACGCTGTCGACTGCCGGATTGGCCAACCCGATCCTCTCGCTGTTTGAAGATGTGTTCGCGTTCGCCGCGGCCATCATCGCGGTCCTCATGCCCTGGTTGGTTCTGGCGGTCATGTTGGCGGTGACCGTGTTCTTCGTCACCATGTACCGCCGACTCCGGCGCGCATGACCTGGGTCGTTGACGGGAACAATCTGCTGGGACGCGCGGGAATCCCGCGAGAAGGGGATGAGGCCCGCCGGGCCCTCGTTCGTCTCCTGGGTGCGTTCGCCCGGGAGCGCAAAACGAAAGTCTGGTGTTGCTTCGACGGTCCGACGTCCGATGCGCTGGGCCGCTTGCCGCGCGGAGTATCGGTGACCTTCAGCGAGTCACGGAGCGCCGACGATCGGATTGCAGAGTACGTCTCCCGCGGTGCAGGCTGGAAAGTGGTGACCTCGGATCGTGGGTTGGCCGCGCGGCTCCCGCGAAGGGGAGTGGAGATTGTCGAGACCTCGACGATGTTGCGCGAGTTGGAGACGCTGGCGAAGGACCAGCCGGCAGAGCAATCGGAGGATTGGCAATCGTACTTTTCAGACCCGAAAAACCGGAACGTATTCTGATGTCGGCCTGCCGACAATGTTTCTAAGCCCTGAAACAGCAACGCTTTACCGTAATGTATTTCTTGAACACGCCGCCGCCGCGCAGCCCTGGTGGCCGCGGCTCTCCAGGCCTGATGCCGCCCTCGCCTGAGGAAGACTCTTCTCCGCCCCGCTCGAATTTTTCCGCGCTGCCTCTGTTAGCGTCGGCGTGTGAAGCAGATCGGAGGATCGCCGTCCCTCGGGATGGAGGAAAGTCCGAACTCCCACGGGCAGCAGGCTGGCTAACGGCCAGGCGCGGCGACGCGACGGAAAGTGCAACAGAAAACAAACCGCCGATCGCGGCGGGGAAACCCGCCGAGGAGGTAAGGGTGAAACGGTGCGGTAAGAGCGCACCGCGTCCTGCGCGAGCAGGTACGGCATGGCAAACCCCCTGCGGAGCAAGACCAAATAGGGAGACGATGGGACCGCCCGTTCCCGCAACCAGTCTCCGGGTAGGTTGCTCGACCACCGCGGTAACGCGAGTGGCAGATGAATGATCTTCGCCGCGCAAGCGGACACAAAATTCGGCTTACAGATCCGCTTCACACAACACGCCGCCGGCAACGGCGGCGTGTTCTTTTGCTCCAAGTGGCCGTTACTGACGCTGGACGGCGAAATGGTGACGAGGAGTGTCGGTGTCCATGCCCTCCCTCTCGGGGCGCATTCAGCATCGCCTTTGCTTTAGTGTCGGTGCATGCTCAGAGCTCCGCGCGCGCTTCCGTCAGAACCACACATTGCAGTCCTCGCTGCCTCCTCACCATCCGACCTGGTCCGCATTGAAGGAGCGGTAGGCAGGCTGGAACTGCGGGGCATCAGGGTCACGGTGGCCGACAACGTCGGCAGCCGCGGAGCGCTCGGCTACCTGGCGGGCGATGATCCCGAGCGGCTGGCAGAGCTCAACCGATTCCTCAGGTCTGACGATTACGATGCGTACTTGTTCGCCCGCGGCGGGTACGGTGCGATGCGGATTCTGGACGGCATCGATTACGACGCCATCGCTCGCAATCCACGCCCATTGGTGGGATTCAGCGACGTCACGGCATTGCACCAGGCCATCGCCGTTCGCGCCGGAGTGGCTTCATTCCACGGACCGATGCTCAACCTCGATTTCTATGACGGCCTGTCACCGGAGCACGACGCGTGGTTCTGGTCCATGCTCCGCGGCGAATCCCCACTCAGTTACCCGTTTTCCGCCGAGCAGATCCTGGCCGAGGGGGAGGCGGAGGGAGTCCTCTTCGGCGGATGCCTGTCGCTGACTACCTCGCTCATCGGCACCCCGTACGACTTCTGGATTGACGACGGAATCTGGTTCTTCGAGGACGTCGATGAACCGGTCTATCGCGTCGACCGAATGTTGACCCACCTGAGGCTGTCGGGTAGACTGAGCTCGCTTCGCGGAGTGCTCATCGGGAAGTTGAAAGGGTGTGGTGGGGAGGCCGAGATGCTCGCGTTGCTTCAGCAGTTCTTCGGGTCCAATCACATACCGGTCATTCGCGATCTCCCTTTCGGCCATCACGGGAACAATCTCCTGATGCCGATTGGAGCGCCAGTTCACATCAGCACCAGTTCCCGCTCCCTGACGATCACACAACCGGCCGTCCAACGATGAAAGCGGTGTTCAAAACGACCGGCGGCAAAGACCCTGCGAAGGACTTTTCCGTCATCCACCCGGCCGGGGACGTCATCTTCAGTCAGGGTGACCTCGGCACGGAGATGTACATCATCCAGGAAGGCGAAGTCGACATCATCAAGAACATCAATGGTGAGTCGCATCTCCTCTCGAAGCTGGAGAAGGGAGACTTTTTCGGAGAGATGGCCGTCCTGGAGAGCGTCCCCCGAACGGCCGACGCCATCGCGGTCACCGAGACGCGGGTGCTGATCATCAACGGCGCCCGCTTCGACGAGATGCTGCGCAAGAATCCAGAAGTCGCCGTGCGCATCATCCGTAAGTATTCGCAGCGCCTGCGCGAAGCGAACTCTCTCCTCGAGCGACTGGTCGGACGCGAGGTGGACGCTGACCATGTTGGGCTCGAAGCAACGCAATCGTTGCCCGCCGAGAAGGGCATGCGTCACCGGCTGGTCGATGTGGCCTCCGGCACTGCATTTTTCTTCAGCAAAGGGGACGAAACGATGATCGGGCGCGCCGATCCCGTTACAGGGATCCTCCCGGACATCGATCTCACTCCCGTGGACGTGAACCGTTCCGTCTCCCGCCGCCACGCCAAGATCATCCGCAGCGGTGACGAATACTTCATGCTCGAAGAGGTGGGTACCGTGAACGGGACGTACGTGAACGATCAGCGGATCCCCACCGGCGTACCGGTCACTCTCCACGACACCGACCTGGTCAAGATCGGACTGATCGCCATGAAGGCAGTTTTCGGCTGATCGAAAAACGCGCGCCGAATCGCTGAGAGCCGTCCATCTCTCCACCCACGGTAGAACCTGATCGAAGATGGCGATCGATGACGCACAATGACGGCGTGATCGCTGCGGACACTCCGGTTCGCCTGCTTCGCGGAGTCGGGCCAGGACGCGCGAAGACCCTCGAGGAACATGGCCTGGCCACGGCCGCCGACCTCCACTATTACTTTCCCTATCGATATGAGGACCGCCGGCATCCTGTACGGATCGTTGACCTCGGTCGCCATCTCGACTCTGCCGTATTGCTGCGGGGGCGCGTCATCTCGGCCAGCGCCCGCGTTTCGCCTGTGAAGCGCGTGAAGATCTTCGATGTCGCGCTGGAGGATGGAACCGGCGGGGTGAAGATCGTCTGGTTCAATCAGTCATTCCTCTCCGATCAAATCAAGAAAGGGGATCGGCTGGCGGTCTTCGGAACTCCGCGAATCTCCCAGTACGGACATCTTCAAATCGAAAACGCGGACTGGGAAAAGTTCGAAGGAGAGTCGGAGGATGAAGGCGCGATCGTCCCGATCTACTCGAAGGTAGGGACCATCCCGCCGCGGGTTTTCCGGCAGATCATGGCGCACGCCCTGGAAGCGCTGCCGGCGGCGCCCGATCCCCTGGATGAGAACCTTCGCGCACGCCTCGGTGTGACCGGAATCGCCGGAGCGCTGGCGCAGATCCATCAGCCTCCGGAGTTGGACGAGCAGTTTCTGCGGCAACGGTCTCCGGCGCATCTCCGGATCATTCTGCAGGAGTTCTTCACGCTGCAGCTGGCACTGCGAGTGAGGCGGGCGGGCGAAGAGGTACGGACCAAAAGCCGGACCATCGTCGTCGACGATGCCATCCGGAAGGAGACCCGACGGATCCTCCCGTTCGAACTGACTGGGGCCCAGAAGCGCGTGCTACGGGAGATTGCCGCCGACCTGAGCGGCTCCCGCCCGATGTACCGGCTGCTGCAGGGAGACGTCGGGAGCGGCAAGACGATCGTGGCTCTGATCGCGGCGCTGATCATGATCCGGAACGGTCACCAGGTGGCCCTGCTGGCTCCCACGGAGATTCTGGTGGAGCAGCATCATGGCCGACTTCGTCAACTACTTGACGATTCCGTGGTCGTAGCCAAAGCCACCGGATCGATGTCCGCCGGGGAGCGCCGCACGCTGGTTGCCGGTTTGCGCGAGGGCATCATCAAGCTGGTGGTAGGGACCCATGCACTGCTCGAAGAAGCGGTGAAGTTTCGCTCGCTCGGTCTGGCCATCATCGACGAGCAGCACCG
>JBDSGC010000288.1:0-7695 GCA_039919215.1 Thermoanaerobaculia bacterium
TGCCATCGCGGCGCACCACGATGTGGACCTGGGCGCTGGCCGATGCGACGGTGAGCACGAGCACCAGAGGAAAGGTCACGATTCGCATGGAACGCATGATGGTAGCAGGATCGGCGGTTTCAAGGAACGAACGCCGTCGTCATTTTCATGGTATCCAACTGATTCTGCGACGGTTAGTGCCTTGCATCTATGAAGGCTATCGGCACGATGCCGGCGGAGCGGCCGGCTGGAGCCGGGGTTTCAAAAGGCTCGCGGCGGGATGCGAATCGCCGGACCAGCAAGACGATTCCGGGTCGCCAGAAGCGAGAGACCCTACCGGTTACACATCGCGTACGCTTCGCGAAACGTCGGGTTGTCGATCAGAGCCTGGTTGACCTCGAAGTAGCTGCGCACCACATCGTTGGTGTGCACCAGCCGGCGGCGGAGATCGACGGCGATGGCTCGCCAGAACTTGCTTGCCGCGGTGGGGTGCTCCCGCAGAAATCCGGCCAGCGCTTCCATGGGCATGGACAGCACTTCGACGTCGGTCACAGCGCGGAGTGAGGCAGAGGCCACCCCGTCTTCGATGATGGAGAGCTCGCCGAAACTCTGGCCCTCCACCAGATCACACAGCGAGACCTCGCTATCGTTCACCCGCCGGACCACCCGCACCCGCCCCTCCTTGAGTACGTGCAGGGCCCGGTTAGCGTTGCCTTCCTCCAGGATTGTGTCTCCCGGTCTGAAATGACTGGTAAGCATTGTCTTACGAACTGCTTCCAGCTCGCCGCGCTCGAACTCCACGAAGAGGCTGACTGCTTTCAGAAAGCTTGCGTCTTCCACCATGCGCCTCCCGTTCAATTGCGCTATCCTTATCGGCACCCGAAACGATTGAAGTTGCTCCGCTGGCGAAGAGTACAGCGCCAGGGCGCGAGCTTCAACGAGGAGAGCGGATGGACGGATTACTTCGCGCTCTGATCAAGACTGTTCGCAGGCGTGTCCGCGAGGATGAAGAGCTCACTGTCGAAGCGGTGACTCGCGAGCTCGGCTATACCCGCCAGTACGTCTCTGGCCGCTTCCACCGCACCACCGGGCGGCTGCTCAGCCACTTCCTTAAGAAGAAGCGATTGGAGAAAGCGGCCAAGCTGCTCAAGCGGGGCAATCTCCGCATCGCCCACATCGCCCGCCGCTGTGGCTTCGACTCGGAGAATTACTTTCGCCAGCAGTTCCGCGAACGCTTCGGGATGTCCCCCCGCCAGTTCCGCACGCACGGCCACCTCGGCGCCCTGCGACGCCCGCGGCAGATCCCGCAGCTGGCCTAAGGCCGGCACGGCAGGCGGCGTTGCTTCGCGAAGCGTCCGCCACGATTTTCGCGATCGCCCCTGATTGCAGATCACGGGAGCCCGCCTTCTAATGACGCAGCCTGAAGGCCCACGGGCCAACGTCGAGAGTCCTTCTCCCCGCCGCAGCGGGGAAAAGGTGGCCGTAGGCCGGATGAGGGGTCGCCCATGAGTGCAGGAGAGACCCCTCACCCCCGCTTCGCGGACCCTCTCCCCGCTGCGGCGGGGAGAGGGAACTCGCGTGAGGATGTGTCCTCGAGATCTCAACAGCGCTGCATCGCGCTGTTCCTTAGCTCGGGATGACGGTTGGTGATTTCTTCACACTCGCTGAGGCTGGGAAACGGCGCGATGCGTCATCTCCCCAGCAATACGACCAACGGTTCATTCGCACAGTTCCTCAAGGGTGTCCCTGCTCATACCCCGCCTCGATCCATAGATAGCGAAGCGTGTTCCTGTCCAGGGTCGCCGCCAGCAGCGCGTTGCGCGCGAAGGTCATGGCCCGAAGTGGCCCGGAGCGCACGGCGCCGCTCTTCGCGAGATGAGACTGGTGCTCCTCGACGGACGAGAAGGTCGTCGTGCGGAGCGCGTGCGTCAGGCGCACCACCGAGCCTTGCACGGTGATTTCCGGCCACTCCCCTTTGTTGGCGAAGCGCAGAAATCCCCGCCGGTGAAACAGCCGCACTTCGCCGGCGTCCGCCCCGATCCGCAGAGGGGCACCGGCGTAATACGGTTCGGTCCGGATGCGGAAGCCATGCGCTCGGTCCTCCGTCATCGCCCGAGCGATCTCCTCCGCAAGCGCGGCTTCGATCGACTCACGTTCCCGGACAATCAGGATCCAATCGTTGGTCGCAGCATCGATGGCGCGGTTTGTCTCGGGGCGATGCTTCGACAAGGCATCGCGGAACGGTACATCGAGCTCCAGCACCTCGATCCGCTCAAGCTTTTCCAGCAACGGAGTGATCGCCGCCGCCGGCAGATGGCCGACCGCAATCAGCGAGATGGGAGTGGGCGGCATGGAAGGTCAGCGCTCGCGCATTTCACTTTCGAGTCTGACCCCCGCGCGCGCGAGCGGGAGCCGAAGGCGGATGAGAGTCCGTGAATCGCTGGAACTCAATCCTCGACCTTCTCGTGAATGCGCGTGATGGCCACAGCCCGTCCCGTCGTTTCATCGATCTCCACCATGGCACCGGAAAGCCGGATGTCGCGCTTGGCCACTTCAAGTTTCTTCGGCGTGTTCATCAGAAACCGGTGCAGCGCTTCCTCGGGACGAAATCCAATCACCGAGTCGTACGCACCGGTCATCCCCACATCCGTCTGGAACGCCGTGCCTTTCGGCAGCAGGCGCTCATCCGCGGTGGGGACGTGCGTGTGCGTTCCCAGTACCGCGGAAACGCGCCCATCCAGGTAGCGTCCCATGGCCTGCTTCTCAGAGGTGGCCTCGCAGTGGATGTCGACGATGATGACCTTCGCCGCATCCCCGAGCTCCTTGAGCTCCCGGTCCATGGTGTAAAACGGGTTGTCGCAGGGAGGCATGAACACGTTTCCCATCACCTGCATCACGGCGACGTTGATGCCAGCCGCAGTCTGTCGCACCACCCGCCCCTTGCCGGGATTCCCTGCCGGATAGTTCGCCGGCCGCACCACGTGCTCGTAGCGGTCGTAGTTGTCGACGAAGTCCTTCTTGTCCCAGATGTGATTCCCCGAGGTGTAGGCCTGAATGGGAAGATACGACAGCTCTTCCATGATGGCCTCAGTCACACCGAAGCCGCCGGCGGCGTTTTCGATATTCACGATCGAAAAATCGATGCGCTCGCGGTCCACTACCTTCTCGAGTTTCTCGTGAAGTGCACGCCGGCCGGGCTGCCCGACGATGTCGCCAATGTAAAGGATTCGGATCATGCCGTCTTTCTAATCGAAGAATTCTTCCACTCGAACCGATCGCTTCTCGAAATCACGCCATCGAGTGTCCTTCTCCCCGCCGCAGCGGGGAGAAGGTGCCGAAGGCGGATGAGGGGTTGCTCCGTGACGCAAAAGCAAGACCCCTCACCCCCGCTTCGCGGACCCTCTCCCCGCTGCGGCGGGGAGAGGGAACTCGCTGGTGTCATTTCGCGTAGTCCACTGCGCGCATCTCCCGGATGACCGTGACCTTGATCTGACCGGGATACTGCAACTCGGATTCAATCTTGCGAGCGACGTCTTTCGACAGCCAGATCGACTGTTCGTCGGTGATCTTCTCGGCGTTGACGATGATGCGCAGCTCGCGCCCCGCCTGGATGGCGAAGCTCTTCTGCACGCCTTCCATGGCGTTGGCAATTCCTTCGAGACGTTCCAGACGATGCACGTAGTTCTCGAGAATCTCGCGACGGGCGCCCGGCCGTGCGGCCGACAGCGCGTCGGCAGCGTTGACCAGCACCGCTTCCACCGTGGTGGGGTCGTAGTCGCCGTGATGGCATTCCATGGCGTGAATCACTTCGCGTTTCTCGCCGTACTTCTCCAGCACCTGACGACCGAGCTCCAGATGGGTTCCTTCCATCTCGCGGTCGATCGCTTTGCCGATGTCGTGCAGCAGCCCGCCTCGCTTGGCGATGGTGTCGTTGACTCCGAGCTCGACAGCCATCAGCGCGGCGAGCTGCGAGACTTCCAGCGAATGCACCAGCACGTTCTGTCCATACGACGTGCGGTAGCGCAGACGTCCGAGGAGCTTGAGCACCTCGGGGTGAATGTCGGTGATGCCCAGGGAGAAGGCAGCGGCCTCCCCTTCCTCGAACAGCTTCTGATCGAGCTCCTGGCGCACCTTCTCCACCAGCTCTTCAATGCGGGCTGGATGGATGCGGCCGTCCTGCATCAGGCGCTCCAGCGAGATGCGGGCGATCTCCCGGCGGATCGGATCGAAGCCGGAGAGGATCACCGCTTCCGGCGTGTCGTCGACGATCAGGTCGACGCCGGTGGCCAGTTCCAGTGCGCGGATGTTGCGACCCTCGCGCCCGATGATGCGACCCTTCATGTCCTCGCTGGGGAGATCGACGACGGACACAGTGTTCTCGGCGACATAGTCGGACGCCATGCGCTGGATGGCCATGCCCAGGATCTTGCGGGCCTTCTGCGTACCCAGCTCCACGGCCTCGGTTTCGATGCGCTTGATGATGTTCGCGGCGTCGATCTTGGCCTCGTTCTCGATGCCTCGGATCAGCTCATTCTTGGCCTGTTCCACGGTGAGGCCGGAAATCTGCTCGAGCTTGTGGCGCTGGTCTTCGATGACCGCGGAGAGCTCGGTCTCACGAGTCTCCAGATTTTTCTCCCGGCCGGCCAGCGATTGGTCGCGTTTCTCGATCTCGCCGGAGCGGGTCTCCACTTGCAGGGTGCGTTTGTCGAGCGTTTCTTCCTTCTGCTGAAGGCGCTTCTCGACGACCTTGATCTCGTCTTTGCGCACCTGCGACTGCCGATCGAACTCGGAGCGCATGGAGAGCAGTTTCTCTTTGGCTTCGAGGTCGGCTTCCTTGACCTTCGACTCGGCCGACTTGCGGGCATCCTCAACGATGCGCTCCGCACTCCGCTTTGCCTCGGCCAGCTGCACCTCGGCGCGTTTGCGGTTTACCACACCCCACAGCGCGCCGAGGATCACTGCCCCCGCCACGCCGATCAACACTGCAATCAGAACCGTCATTACTGCCTCCGCGTGGGAGGCTTGCTGCAGTTGCTGGAGGGAAAATTCGGAGAACCCCGCCTGAGCCGTGTGTGGAGTCTTACTTGAACCTGCAAAAACAGGTGGGCGCTCTACCCGAGCCGTTTAGCGTCCTTGGACCCTTCACGGACGAGCCGCTGGGGTGAAGGCATGCACGCGACGCGAAGACGCGAGCACCCGAAGTAAGAAAAAAGCATCGGTTCAAGAGTTAGATCGTTCATCACGGGCTCTGCAGGGACTCCGAAAACCTTCGGCCGAATTCAAAATAATTGCTCAGCTGATAATGCGGCTGAGCCTCTCCGACATTTCCTCCGTTTTCTCGATCCACTCCCCCACCGTGTTCTCACGCTCTTTGCGGTATCGAGAAAACTCATCGGCAATGTTCAATGCCGCCAGAATCGCGATTTTCATCGGGTCGACGGTATTCACCTTCGCCGCGACATCGCGCATCCTGGAATCAACAAACTGTGCAAGCTCCATCAAATAGTCGGGATCACCGTCTCCGCGGACGTTGTACGTTTGACCAAAAATCTCAACACCGGTCGAATCGTGCTTGGCATCCATCGGAAAAAGTTACCCAAAAACAGCGCGGAGTATAGCAGGGTGACGACAGGGCGGTTGGTGGGGAAATGCTCGCCGGACCGGGTTGCAAACCGCGCCGGGCTCATGGGGTACCGCACCGCGCGCTCCGCCTGCCCCCACTTCACACACTCAACGCCGGGGTTCTCGGTTTAAATTTTCTTCCGGTAGGTCACCACGCGATCGACGACCTCGAACCCGAGGGCCTCGTGCACGCTCTGAGAAAGCTCGCTATCGATCCAGGTATCGGAGGCCATCTCTCGGGCGCCCTCAGCGCGGGCCCACGCTTCGGCGGCTCGGAGCAGGGCGGCACCATGGCCTGTTCGCCTGCGTGGCTCCTCGACGTACCACCCTTCAAGGTAGCCCACCGGACGCGAGGGATCGCAGCCGTCCGCGTGCGATCGCAGCGTAACCTCGGCGAACCCCGCGGGCCGGCCGTCCTCACCCTCGGTGACAAAGACGACGTAGGGAGATTGCCCCGACCATGCGCCCGTCACGATGGCTTCGAGCTCACGCTGGTGCTCGATCGTCGTGCCTTCCGGCCAAAGCGAGTGCCGCAGGTGGGCGAGCGTCTCCAGGTCGGAAGGCCGGGCGGGCCGGGTGATCGGCATCTCGTCAACGGATTATAGCGACCCCATGTGATCAACTCGCGCCGACGCTCTCGTTGCGGGTGAAGTGAGTCCCGTCGCCGGCCGAACGAATCTCCCTCGGGAGGCTGCTCCTACTCTCTGGCGAGCGGGTGCCGCCAGCGAAGTGCGGGAAAGCGCGCGAAGTCGCTGTCGGTGGTCACCAGCTCGCATCCGTGCTCGATGACCAGCGCGGCAAGATAGGCATCGCTGACCATCGCTCCTCGAACGTCCGCACGCTCGATGAGATCGGTCATGATCGTCCAGTGCCGAGCTCCTGGTTGGAGCAGGGCGGCGGTCGGTCGTGCCACCAGTTGACGGCAGAACGCCAGCGCCACCGTCATCGGAGTCGCCGGCTGGAAGATGCGAGGATTGGTCACGATCCGCAGGAAGCCTCCGAGCGTGACGGAGGAGAGCGCAAAGGGAGCCGCACCGCCGGCGAGGCTGGAGAGCCAGGCGGCGTACTGCTCGTGATCGGGTGCGTCCTCGCGGTGGGCGTAAATCAGGACGTTGATGTCGGGCAACTCCATCGCTACTCGCGCCGTCCGTAGCGGGCCACGTCGTCCTGCTCGAGCAGCGCAGAAATCCGGTCGGTATTCAGGCTGGTGAAACGACCGCCCTTACCGAAGGTCACCAGCTTGAAGCGGTGCGAGGCAGCCCCGGCTTGTGGGCGCGCGGCAAGGCGCACGGAATCCTCGATGAGTCGGCTGACCGTGGTGTCTTCCTTCGCCGCGCGGGTCTTGAGCTGTTCGAGGAGAGCGTCATCGATCGTGATCGTGGTTCTCATGATGCACCAACATACACTATCTACATCACTGCATCAACGAGCGGGAAATCTGAGAGAAGTGCACAGCCTACGCTGGTTGGATCGCCTCAATCGATCACCTGTCAGGGAACGACGATCGACAGACGATCGCTGAAGGCCTCGAAGTCCCGCGGGTTGAACGTCAGGAGCTCGCGCGCGCGGGACTCCAGTGCGGTCGATGCGATCAGGGCGTCGTACACGCGGCCGCCGCTGGTGGCCGTGGTCACACACGCTCCGAGAAAGTCCCATCCCTTCTGCGGCGACAGGGCGACCACGCGCGCGTCGCCGAACGAGTCGTGCAGAAGTTGGTGGGCATCCTCCGGACGCAGGCGGTGGGGCGACGGAAGACGGGTCATCACCGAGTAGCTCTCGATCAGAGCCGGCAGTGGGAGAAGAAGGCGCTGCCCGCCCATCGCTTTCTCCAGCGCTTTGGCCGCGCGCTCATGAAATTCGTGCCAGCTCAGCAGGCCAGCGATGATGACGCTGCTGTCGGCGGCGATCACGACCGGCGCTCACGAACCGATGCCGTCGTCTCAGCGACCGTATCCTTCCGCAACACCTCCCCTGCTTCGACCGGCAGGGCCACACGCAGACGGCCCTTGCGAACGATCTTCACCTCCCGCGGCGCGGCCTCGATCTCGACGCGGCCGTCGCGGCAAATGATGCGCAGGGGCATCCCCGGCTCGA
>JBDSGC010000289.1:0-4251 GCA_039919215.1 Thermoanaerobaculia bacterium
GAAAAAGAAGATCATTCGCGATGGCCGGCCTCGTCTTTCATCAAGCGGCATGCCATATTGGCCTTGGCGCGGCGAGGTGCGCCGTTAGGATCCTGACAACACTTCCCGGTCGAATCCGTGTCGTGACAGTCTGCAACGAAAATCGAAGGGCGAGGTAATCTGGTGCATGGCCTCTCCACGATCGATCGCCCTCTGCCTCCCCTTCCTCCTGATTGGCGCTACTCTGGTTGCGGGCGACGCCAGGGAACCGGTGAGGGAGCCCGCCAGCGTGACGCTGGAAGCGAAAGGTCCTGCCCTCCGCCTCCTGATCACCGGTGACGCCGGTGCGACTCACTCGCGACTGCGCGCCGGAATCCAGGCGGTGCAAAAGGATCGGGCCATCGATGCCATCATCCTGACGGGCGATAACTTCTACCAGTGCGGCGTCGCCTCGGTGGATGACCCTCAGTGGACGAAGATCACCGAACACTTCGGGCCGGCCGGCGTTCCGATCTTCCCCGTCTTCGGCAACCACGATTACGGTGACCCCTCCCGCAACCGGACGAAGTCCGACACCTGCGCCAGTTTTGCCACCAACCCTGCCGCGCAGATCGAAGCAACCGGAACCGTCCCCGGCTGGTCATTTCCGGCGGAGAACTACGTGGTCAAGACCGCAGCGGCGGACCTGCTGATGATCGACACGCAGCCACTGGCCAGTCGCTGGGATCGCCCTTTTCTCCAGAGCGGAACCGCGGACTCGATCACCTCGTGGCTTCAGCAGCGTTTGCGGGAATGCAAAAAGCCGTGGCGGATCGTGGTGGGCCATCACACCATCTACTCCTCCGGCGAGCATGGAAGAACCAACTCTCGCGATCAGCAGAACATGCGGCGGCTTCTGCCGTTGCTGACAAAGGGACACGTCGACCTTTACCTCTGCGGGCACGATCACGACCTCGAACTGCTGGGGAACCTTCGAAGCCGCAAAGGGCCCCTTTTCCTTGTGAGCGGTGCGGGCTCCGGGATCGGGGACATGCGCGCCCGCAAACCGGCGGCGCTGAAAACCGAGCCACCGACGTTGTTTCCCGATCCCGTTTCGGCCATGTTCGGGTTCGCCGTTCTGGAGATCGAGAGCGCTCGCCTGACCATCACCTTTTACGATCCTGAAGGGGTGGCCAGAAGCCAGCCGTTCGTCGTCGAAAAGTAAGAGAGCGCGGAGCTGCTCGCTGCGCCCATCGGGGGGGCGAGCTCGAGGGAGCGGGCGCGCGAAGCCCGGTCCGGAAACGAACTGACGGCGATCGGGCCTGCGCGGCAGAACCTCTTGGAGCGCGATCCTGGCGGAGCCTTGGGCAACCAGCGCCGCCGGCCGTACCGGCCTAGCGGGCAGTCTCCAGCCACGACTCAAACTCGGCGATCGTGGTGTCGTGAATGACCAGAAAACGCGGGAGCGTCATGAGGTCGGTTCCCTTGCGTACCATGGCCGGCCTGACCGTCACCGCAGCGACGTATCCCGCTGCTTTCGCGGCTGCGATCACCGAGTCGTCGTAGTCGCCGAACGGATACGCCAGAAAGGGGACCTCTCGCCCGGTGTGCGACTGGATGAGCTCCCGGCTCTGACACATCTCCTCGGCCAGCCACGATGCGTACTGCCCGTCATTCATCTCCGGATGCCGAGCCCGGCTCAGAGATGGATGGGAGAAACTATGGCTCTGGATATCCACTCCCTCCCTGGACAGATCCTCGATCTCTTTCCACGTGAGGTTGAAGGGATGTCGGAAGTGGCGTTCGACCACGCGGGGATAGACGAAGACGGTGAAGGGATGCCCGCGCCGTTGCAGCTCCGGTTGCATGAAGCTTTTCGCCGAGCGCCATCCGTCGTCAGCCGTAATCACCACCGAACGGGAGGGGATCGATGGAATCAAGCCCTGCAGGTAGTCGTGCAGATCCAGAAGCGAAATGACCGAGTAGCCATGGATGGTCAGCGCATCGAGCTGTCGTCGAAACTCGTCGGTGCTGATGGTGTAGCGCACCATCTCATCGGGTGTGTAGGCGACTGCAGAGCCCCGGGGGATGGTCTCGTGGGGTGGGATCCCTTCCGGCTCCACTTCGTGATACCCGAGGATCAGGACACGCGGTTGGGCCCGCGCCAAAGGAGAGGCTGGCGTATTGCCAACGAGGGCCAGCGAGAATAAAAGGGAAACGATCATCGAGAACCTCACCGCGTTTCAGGTTCTTTCCTTCATCAAGCGACATGCCATCGCCCGTTTCGGCAGCGACGCATCGCCAGGTAGCGAACGCTGGCCGGGCCGCTCACACCGCGACGTCGAACTCGTTCCACACGTCGAAGTCCTCGAAGCGCTGTCCGAGGGCCTGAATGCCCAGCCAGATCTCGACGGCCATCACTCCGATCGCCGGCATGGTGGCCACGGCCAACCCCACCGGATTGCCTGGAAGAAAGTGGTGGGCCACCCACAGCATCGGTAGAAACACCAGCGCGGGTGGAAGCAGCAGCACGCTCAACGCCAGGACATTGCCGGCAAGCATGATGATCCGCTGTCCCGCCGTCACGATTCCTCGGGCGTCGTCCCGTGACTGCATGGCCCATGCGGGGAAATAGAGCGGCAGTGCGTTGCGCAACATGAGCTGGATGGCACAGATCGGAACGGCAAACAAAACGGCAGCAATGACGAACTCCGGCGTGGCCACGAAACGCGCGGCCGCCTTGGCCGGAGTGGCCACCCTCCACAGAAGCGATCCGGTGGCCAGAAAGGCAACCTCGAAAAACGAGATCACCGCGAGCGGTGCGGCGATTTCCGCCGCCACCAGACGCGCGCCGCTGAGTGGATAACTCTTCAGCACCTCCGCCCTGGCCAGATCGAGGCGAAAGTCGTTGGCAAAGGCCAGAGGGCCGCCGAACAGGATCATGACCGCGGTCCCCAACATCATCCCGCCCATGGCCTGGGTGGCGATGGAATCGTGCATCCAGGCCACCATCCCCAGAATCGCCGCATACAGGAGAACGATCACCACCAGAAAACCGACGTTCGTGCGGGTCAAGGCGATGAAGTTCTTCCAGAGGATGGCCACTTCCGCCACGCCCTTCTCCTGGAGTTTGAAGAGTGCGCGGGTTCGGAACTCCACGGGGCGAATCCCGTGCAGATCGCGCTTCTGCTTCTCGACCTTCCGGGCCCGGCGGAGCGCGCCGGCGATGGAGGCCTCTTCAAACGAGACGTTGAGCCCTGCGGCAAGAAAGTACAAGGCCACGCCGAGAACGATCAATCCGACCCAGGAAAGCATGGCGGAGCCGAGGTCGGCGTTCATCGTGGCCCCCACGAAAAGCCGGGGCACGAACAGCACAACGCTCGCAACGGGACCGCTCACCATCGAGCTGACCGCGCGAAAAAAGTCCTGAGGGCTATGAACGGCGGTGGTCGACGCGGCCACCAGCGACCGGGCGTAAGTGGCCAACCCTGCAAAGGCAGCGGCGACCAGAAGGATCCGGGCGATGAAACCGATGCCCGCCAGTTTCAGCCGGGCCCTGGCCAGCGCCACCGCGGTGAAGTAGATGGAGAGAACGCTGAACACCAGCCAGACTCCGATGAAGCGGGCGTGCACCCAGCTGATGATCGAGAAGATGATCGCGCTCATCAACGCCTGCGGCTGCGCCCGGATGATCTTGTAGAGAAGGAGGTCCCTTCGCCGCAGTGGCGCGGAGAAAAGGAAGGCGATCTCCGCCTCGCTGAAATCGAGACCGCCCGCGTCGCGCGGCAGCGCCCAGGCGGCCAGCAGAACGCCGAGGACCACGATGGAGACTCCTGCTGCGCTCAGCTCATTGATCGCCGCCAGATTGGGGTGCCGCCGAATGCCACCGGAACGACGGAACACCACGAACCAGAAATACGCGACACCGGCGATGGCACCGATCAGGTAGCGAGGGTCCCGAAGTCTCCGGACGCGCTGCCAGATGCGATTGCGCATCGTCTGCAGGGCCACCAGACAGAAGGTCGCGATCATGGCCGGGCGCTGTTCTCTGCGGTGATGCGGAGGAAGGCTTCTTCCAGAGAGACATCGCCCTGTCCATGGGCCACCTTCCACTTGAGGTCGGCGATGGTCCCGTGTGCGATCAGGTTTCCGTGCTGGATCACCGCCACGGTGTCACAGAGTTCCTCGACCAGATGGAGCAGATGCGAGCTGAGGATCACGGAGGCGCCCTCACCCGCCCGCGCCTGGATCGACTCCTTCATGCGACGGATTCCCAGCGGATCGAGTCCGGTC
>JBDSGC010000290.1:0-4324 GCA_039919215.1 Thermoanaerobaculia bacterium
CCGCTCCAGCGCCCGCCCGACCAGGTACTCGACAAACTCCTCAGCCAGTGACTGCAGGCCTTCGAATTCGAGGAAGGCTACCTCCGGCTCGATCATCCAGAACTCGGTCAGATGCCGGCGCGTTTTCGACTTCTCGGCCCGGAAGGTCGGGCCGAAACAGTAGACCTTTCCGAATGCTGCGGCCGCCGGCTCGAGGTAGAGCTGCCCCGACTGCGACAGGTAGGCCTTCTCGCCGAAGTAGTCGGTCTCGAACAGCGTCGAGCTTCCCTCAGCCGCGTTGGCCGTCAGGATCGGCGAGTCGATGAGCACGAAATCGCGATCGTAGAAAAAGTCGCGACAGGCCTTCTCGATCTCGTTGCGGATGCGTAGCACGGCATGCTGCTTCGACGAGCGCAACCACAGGTGCCGGGAGTCCATCAGGAACGCCGTTCCGTGCTCCTTCGGCGTGATTGGATACTCCTCGGTCAGATGCATGACCTCGAACGACTCCACGCCAAGTTCCACGCCCCCCGGCGCGCGCTCCTCGGAGCGGACAGTGCCCTTCACACGAACCGTGGACTCCTGCGTGGCCTGTTCCGCCGCGTTCCAGGTCTCCTCAGAGACTTCTTTCTTGAAAACGACGCACTGCAGGTAGCCGCTGCCGTCGCGGACGATGGGGAACTGCAGCTTGCCGGAGCTGCGCTTGTTGTACAGCCAGCCGTCAATGGTGACGGACTCTCCGACATGCCGGGGAAGCTCTTTGATCCGAAGGTCGCTCATCAGGGCTGGCGATTATAGGCGAGAGGGGAATGGGGGGGACGGCACGGGCGGGAGTGTCACGATCAGGGGAGGAATCCCAACCGTCATCCTGAGCCGCGCAGACGGTGAAGGATCTGCAACGACGCAACTGTTCCAACATCCTCGAGATTGCAGATCCATTCGCTTCCCGCCCACCACCCACGCCGCTCAGGATGACGGTTGAGGGGATTTTTCCCAGCCTCTGAGCCTTCAACCCATGCGCGACAGCGCAGCCGCGATCTCGCGTGTTTCGCCGAGGATCGTGGTCAGCTTGGCGTCGAAGCGCTGGACCTTGTCCCACTCGGCCTCGTAGAAGCGCTGGTAGGGCTCGAAGGCGGAGGTGATGCTGCGGAGCATGCGATCGATCTCCGTCTTCGACTCGCGTGTCAGCGACTCGCGCATGTGATCGCGGAGCTCCTCGATCCGTTGCTTGAATTCGGTCTTCGCCTTGCTCCGTTTGTAAGGAAGGATGAGGAAGCTGGTGACCAGGAGCATGGTGGCGGCGGTCAGGCCGGTGACGTCGAGGGCCATGCTGCTGACCGCCGTGGTGAACAGGTACCCCAGCCCCAATGCGCCGGCACCGAGCCCGAAGGACTGGAAGACGCCGCGCATGGCGGTATCGATGATGCGGCGGCTCTCCACGTTGACGTCGTATCCGTTGAGGCGTTGCTCGGCCATGGTACGGATGCGGGTGTAGACCTCTTCGCGGTTGTAGGCGAACTCCCGGCCCACCCGCCCGATCACGTCGGGATTGCGCGAGTCCGCATCGACGCGGCGATGAAACGCTTCCACCGTGTCGTTCCAGAGCTTCATGTTTTCGCGGACCAGCCAGTCCACCGACTCCTGAATGGTGACGTCGATGCTGCTCTTCCAGCCCTGAAACACCTGTCTCTCGAACTCTTCGCGGAAACGCAGACTGTCGCGAAGCAGGAGCACATGCTGAATGCGCACATAGCGATCGAGGAAATCGGTGCCCCGACGCTCCAGGTCCATCATCAGGTTGTCGATGCGGATCGTGAACTGCTGGAAGTTCGACTCCAGGTCGCCCCGCGCGCGCTCCAGTTGTTCGGTGACGGCCTCGATGCGCTGCTTGTCGTCGGAGAGCACCGTCCGCCGCGACTCAATCATCACGAACTGCTTGCGGGCCATGCTTTCGATGGTGTCCAGGGGCGCCTGCAGCTTGAGCCGCACCCGCTCCTTCTCTGAGAGGACCTTGTGGATGTAGTCCTCCAAGGCCTCGAAGCGGCTCCGGGTCCACTCGCGGGGGGTGGCATTTCCCAGCTTCGACTCCAGCGCCAGTTTTCCGGCCACCGGAAAGATGGTGGGGTCGAACCCGAAAATCGTCCGGGTGTTCGTTTTCAAATAGTCGAGCACCTGTTCGATCTCCGCGTCGCTCTTGGTGTCGATCTTGTTCAGTACGAAGATGATTTTCTTGCCCCACTCCCGGATGTATTCGAGAAACTTGCGCTCCGACTCGGAGAGCGGCCGGTCGATGGAGGTAACGAACAGCACGAGATCGGCGCGGGGAATGAAGTCTTCGGTGATCTCCTGGTGGCGCTGGACGATGGAGTTGGTTCCGGGCGTATCGACCAGGGTGATGTTGCGGAGGAACTCCACCGGATAGAACTGCTCGAGCACGAAGTCCGAGATCTGCTTCTGCGACGCGGTCTCCCCATAGCGGAGGATGGAGATCCGGTCGTCCACCGGAATGGGCCCTTCCGTTCGCAGCTTCGCGCCAAAGAGGGCATTGATCAACGAAGACTTGCCGGCGTTGAACTCCCCGACGATCACGATGGTGAAGAGGTCTTCGAGGGTGGTCAGCAGCTCGTCGACGCGCCGCCGCTCGTCGGACTGCTCGCGCTCCAGCGTCTCGCGCAGTTCCACCAGCAGCCGGTGCTCGCGACGGAGCAGGGCCTGCACTTCCGCGTCGACCACCGTGTCAAAAATGCCGGGCATGGGGAAAAGAGTACTCGAAGGTCATGCCACCGTCTCGGCGACTCGCATTCACCGATCAGCGCGGAGCATCGGTGCGCGGAACCCTGACCGCCAGCGACTGGGGGACGGTGGTGATCACCAGAGGGGTCTGGAAGGTGACCACTTCACCATCGACGCCGACGTCCAGCTGCCTGCGAGGAGACTGCATCTTGATCCCCGCGGTGCGGAAGGAACGAAAGCCGGGTGCTTTCCTCACTCTCCCGGCGAGATAGTGAGCCACGAACGACATCAGGACAAGCCGCGGCACATGTGGGAGCCAGTACACCGACAACCTCCCCTCCTCCAGTCCCTTTCTGGGAGCCTCGATCCCCATGCGGGAAAGATCGTAAGAGTTGTTCGAGATCATCAGCACGTGCGTCCGCACCACCTCGTGGTGGTTCGCGCTGTCCAGGGTCACGGCGATGTGAGGGTATTTCTGCAGCGTGGACCAGGCCGCATACAGGCGCGCCTTCCATCGAGGATAGTCGCGTCCTTTCGCCTCGCGTTTGGCGACCAGTTCGGGGTACAGGCCCATGGAGATGTTGTTCACGAAGAAGCGGTCGTTGATGCGCGCAGCATCGATCTGCTTGACGGTGCCACTGACCACCACCTCCAGCGCCTCCCTCCACGGCAGAGGAATCCCCAGATCTTTGGCGAAGTGATTGTAGGTCCCCACCGGAATGACGCCGAAGACCGCTTCCGTGTTGATCAGTGCCTGAACGACCGTATTGATGGTGCCGTCTCCACCGGCGGCCACAAAAAGACGCAGCCCCTCGTTCAACCGCTCCCGCACCAGCGCGGCGCAGTCCAGTTCCTTGGTGACCTGGACCACCTCCAGACCCTTCTGTTCCGCCTCCGCTTTCAGAGCGGTCAACTCGGCCGGGGAGAGCTTCGCCCCGGAAGAGGGGTTGAAAAACATCAAACCTTTCGAGCTCGGCAATTTCAGCTCCGGATGTGGCGTTTTTGACGGCGCATTATCAGATCGTCCTACCCATGAGGCCCCGATGAAATCTTTCGCGATCGTACTGTTCGCTTTGCAGACTCTCCTGCCTACCCTCTCCGCCGCGGATGCGCCGCGAGAGTGCACCTTGTGCGCGGGAGCAGTCTCCGATCTCAAGACCATTCCCGCAACACCCGTGCCGCTGCTGGCCAGTGTGACTGTCGCGGACCTTCCGTCGGCCGGGACAGCGTTCGACGCCTTTCCCGCTGCCGTCAAGAGCCGGATGACGGTGATGGTCTCCTACCCGATCGGAGCGGACAGTCCCGATCCGCTGGCAGACGTCGAGTCGAAAACCAGACTGATTGTTGACTGGGCGCACCTTCATGGCCCCTTCGATGCCATCGGCGTCTCGGTTGCCGGCGCCGACGCCGCCACCTACGGTTATGCCATCAAGCGTCTGGCAGTTCTGACCCAGGGACAGGTTGCCGCAGCGCGGATCGTGCTGCCTGCGGTCAGCACGGAGATCCTGACCGCACTCTACGAGACCGGTGCGCAGTCCTATCTCGATGTTCTCCTCGTCGGCGGCGACGACGTGAAGCGAACCGCCGCCTTTCTTCTGGAGAAGGATCCCGC
>JBDSGC010000291.1:0-3371 GCA_039919215.1 Thermoanaerobaculia bacterium
CAGTCTTGTCCACCACCAGCGTGTCGACCGATCGCAGGATCTCGATGGCCTCCGCGTTCTTGAAGAGTACGCCCGCGCTGGCCGCCTTTCCGCTGGCCACCATGATCGACATCGGCGTGGCCAGTCCCAGCGCACACGGGCAGGCGATGATCAGCACGGCCACCGAGTTGACCAGCGCGTACACCAGCGAGGGTGCGGGCCCGAAGAACGCCCAGACCAGGAACGTGATCACCGCAGAGCCGATGACGAGAGGCACGAACCATCCGGCCACCTGGTCGGCCAGCTTCTGGATCGGCGCGCGGCTGCGCTGCGCCTCGGAGACCATGCGTACGATCTGGGAGAGCAGGGTGTCGGCGCCGATGCGATCCGCGGTGATGATCAGAGACCCCGTGCCGTTGATGGTTGCTCCGATGACGCGATCGCCTGTTTTCTTCTCCACCGGAATCGGCTCACCGGTCATCATCGACTCATCGATGCTGCTAGTCCCTTCAGCAACCACTCCATCGACCGACACCTTCTCGCCGGGACGGACGCGCAGGCGATCGCCGATCTGCACCTGATCGAGCGGAACGTCCTGCTCCGTTCCATCGGCGCCGATCCGACGCGCCGTCTTCGGCGCGAGATTGAGGAGGGCGCGGATGGCAGCGCCGGTCCGGCTGCGGGCCCGCAGTTCGAGAACCTGTCCGAGGAGTACGAGCATGACGATGACCGCGGCGGCCTCGTAGTACACGCCGACGACGCCGGTTCCCCCTTCGCGGAACCCGGGCGGAAAGAGTCCCGGCGCGACGGTGGCCACCACACTGTAGAGGTAGGCCACGGCAACGCCCAGGCCGATCAGCGTGAACATGTTCAGGCTGCGGTGGACCAGCGAATACCAGGCCCGAACGAAGAATGGCCAGCCGCACCACAGCACCACCGGAGTTGCCAGCAGAAGCTCAATCCAGGGCCCGGAGGCCGACATCATGAGGCGGTCGACGAACGAGAATCCGGGGAGATGGCGCCCCATCGTGAGCAGCAGAAGGGGAACAGAGAACACGACGCTGACCCAGAAACGCCGGGTCATGTCCCGCAGCTCCGGATTGTCTTCTGCCTCCGCGCTGATGATGCGAGGCTCGAGGGCCATCCCGCAGATCGGACAATTTCCCGGTTCCGACCGCACGATCTCCGGATGCATGGGGCAGGTCCACTCGGTCTTCGTTTCCAGCGTGGGCACGCCTGCGGGTTCCAGGGCCATGCCGCACTTCGGACAGATTCCCGCCCCGCTCTGACGCACCTCGGGATGCATCGGACAGGTGTACTCGACGACGTTCACCAGGTGTGGTGCGGCCGTCCCCGGCCGCCCCTCCTGCGGGCTGTTCGACGAAGGCTTTGCCACGTCAGTAGTAGCGTCGTCGCGGCGAGCCACGTAGCTTGCCGGCGCAAGATCAAACTTCTGCTTGCACCCGGTGGAGCAGAAAAAGAATTCCGTGCCTTCGTGTGTCGAGGTTCCCGCAGCTCGGGCCGGATCGACGGTCATGCCGCAGACCGGATCCTTCGCAGAGGGCTTCAGGTACTTTGCCGGCTCGGCATCAAACTTCGTTTTGCAGCCTGACGAGCAGAAAAAGTACTTCTGTCCGTTGTGCTCGGACGTTCCCGCCGAACGCGAAGGATCGACGGACATGCCACAAACCGGATCCTTCACAGCGGTCGTACTCATGGGCTCTCGCGGTTCCATCATTCTCCTCCGCACGCTTCACGCTTTGTTCCAGAAACGATTCCGGAACCGAAATCATCTTCGACAGGGGAACAAACGCGCATTCCCCTACGAGGTGGTGGAAAGACGAGCAAGCGCGTCTATCTTTGTTTCCGCCGCCGGACGGGTTCGGCCGGACGCAGCCCGGCGAGAGTGATCGCCACGAGACGGCGAACCGCCGCTTTTGAGGGCAGGTTGCCGGCCGCCGTGAGGGCGTGCAGGCAGTATTTGGCAAGCTCGCCCGGTGCCACGTCCTCCCGCACCTCTCCGGCCCTGGCGCTCTCGGCCACCAGTTCCTCGATGAAGCGGTGAAGCTCCTGCTGCGCCCGGGCCACGTGCTCGCCCCGGTGAAGAAGGGTGGCCAGGTCGGTGCTGGGATGCTCATGGGAGATGAAGGCGTAGGTCTCCAGCACTGCCTCGAGTCGATCCACCGGCCTGCCATGCCTGCGTCCAACCTGATACAGAAGCTCGAGGTGTCGTGCGATCTGACGCCCGTGCCAGGCCATCAGAATGGATTGCACGTCGGGAAAATACTTGTAGAGGGTGGCCCGGCCGATCCCGGATTCTCTGGCGACGCGGGACATCGTTACCGACGACAGGCCCTCCTCGGTGACCAGCACCGCTGCGGCTTCGAGCGTGGCGTCATGGACGGCGCGACGATGGGCCTCGATCGTTTTGTTCCAGAGCTTCGGCACGCGCCGAGTATACGTTGCGCGCGAACAACACACATCGTGTTGACAGCGACATACTGTATCGATAAACTTCGCTCATGAATGAATTTCCCGATCGTGATGGGAATGAGCCGACGAGCACTCCGAGATGGGTCAAGGCCTTCGGGGCCGTGATCCTGGGCGTCCTCCTTCTGTTCGTCCTCCTGCTTCTCTTCGGAGGGGGCAAACACGGCCCCGGTCGTCACATGCGTGGAAGTCACTCTCAGCAGCGTGGGACCGCGGGGAGTGCCCCGGCATGATCCTGTCGCCGTTCGCGCGAAAGTCTGCCCTCATCGCGCACATCGTGACCTCGGCCGGCTGGATCGGCGCGGTGGTCCTGTACCTGGCGCTGGCCCTCACCGGGCTGACCAGCCCGATCGTTCGTCTGGTCGGGGCGGCCTATCTGGCCATGGACGTGGCGGTGCGATTCGTGATCATCCCGTTGAGCTTCGGCTCGCTGCTCTCTGGTCTGGTGATGTCCCTGGGAACCGCATGGGGGTTGTTCCGTCACTACTGGGTCATCTTCAAACTGATCCTCAACGTCTTTGCTGTGACCGTTCTGCTGATGTACACCCAATCCATCGTCTGGGCTGCGAATCTCGCGATGAACCAGAGCCTTTCGCAAAAGGATCTGGCGCTGTTGAAAGATCCCACACATGTGATCCACACCATCGGCGCGCTCGTGATTCTGCTCACGGCGACCACACTCTCCGTTTTCAAACCACGCGGCGTTCGTCCTGGCGGAAAGGGCAAAACCGCGGAGCGTGTGATTCCTTCCTCGTGATGAGGGATCTCCTTCTGACCTGATCCATCGCGTTTGCGGGAAAACCGCTTCGGAGCTTGCTCCACGCGCGCTCCCGGATCGGCTCAGGGGCGTCCGGCGAACTGTGGTCCCATCAGCCGCTGCAACTCAGAGAGGACTTTCGGAG
>JBDSGC010000292.1:0-5155 GCA_039919215.1 Thermoanaerobaculia bacterium
GCGTCACCTGCGCCTCATTGGCGCTCCTTGACAACGACGGCGGCCGCCGCCGCCTCTAACTAGCTGCCTTTCCAGCAAGTTCCACATTTCAGGCACGTGGCCGTGCGATTGAACTAGGGAGCTGCGAAAGGAGGTGGTGCGAACGAAGGGAATCACCACGTGAAACGGTCAGGAGGACAAGGTCCTCGTGTGGGTACAGCCAGTAATCGATGCGCATTTTCAGTCAACCAACAACCTGACATTCAACCAAAAGGAGAACGAAGATCATGCGGAAGTCCCTCCCTGTCCTCGTAGCATTTCTGATTCTTTCCCTGTCCACCGCCGCCATGGCTGTGGATGCCTCGCCGGCGGTTGCGGCAGGCATTGTCAACATCAACACGGCAGACATCGCGCAGCTCTCCATGCTGCCGCGCGTCGGCCTCAAAGCCGCGCAGCGAATCGTCGACTACCGGACCGAGCACGGCCCGTTCAAGAAGAGCGCGGACCTCATGCAGGTCAAGGGCTTCGGTCAGAAGTCCTTCGAGCGCCTCAGCGGCTACATCACTGTCGAAGGCAAGTCCACGCTGGCCTCGAAGGTGCGCAGCCCGCGCGGATCGCGCGGCAGCAAGCGCGCTTCGAAGAGCCACGAAACTCCCACCACCGCGGCGCGATAACGCGCCGACCCGCCCCATGGCCGCCTCGCTTCGGCGAGGCGGCCCCTTCCGGTCTCCAGTTCCAGAGAGCGGAGCGGCCCATCTCCACCGACGTCATGGCCACTGAGGAGAAGTCATGCAGAAAAAACAACTGGCCCGCATTTCTCACACCCATCCTGCTGAGGACGCAGAAAGTGGCTCGTCTGCTTCGTTGCGCTCGGAATCGCTCCTCGACGTACCGTCAAGTACGCCCTCGTCGCGCTTCCGTCGCGCGTCTCGCATCCAAGCCACTTTCCGCGCCCTCGCGACGGACGGGTGTGAGAAATGCGGGCGAGGGTTCTCACTGATCGAGCTGTGCGTGGCGGTGGCCATCATGGGCGTGCTGGTTCTCTGCGCTGCTCCCGCCTTCGCCAATTACCGCCGGCGCGCCTCGGTCGTCGCAGCCGCCCATGAGCTCCGCTCGATCGTTCGCGGCGTTCGCGCCCGCGCCATCGCCCGCAACCGCAACTGCGGCGTGAAGTTTCTTCGAGCAGGCCGGGAATGGACCTATTCGCTTTACGAAGATGGCGACGGCGACGGCATCCGCAACGACGACATCGATCACGGAAAGGACCGTCGCTATTTCGGTCCCGCAATCGTGATGCCCTCCGCCCACCTTGCGGCGATCGGTCTCCTGGCAACTCCCGTTCGCGATCCCGACGGCGATCTTCTCGCTCCCACGGCGCCGGCGGTGCAGTTCAACCGCTCCACCATCTGCTCGTTCTCCCCCACAGGCAAAGGCACTCCCGGATCGGTCTATCTGGTCGACGGTGCCGGCCAGTTGTTCGTTGCGCGCGTCTACGGGGCCAGCGGACGGGTGCGGGTTCTGCGCTACCAGCCCGCGCGGGGAAAGTGGGAAACGCCGTGAGACGTCTCGCGCTCCCTTCCATCCAACCACCCTGCGCGTCCGATTCAGTTGCCAGCGCGCCGGACGATCAGTTGCTTTGCTTCGAAAGTCTGCACGACCGACAGCGGATTGCGGCGCATCATCTCATCGGAGAACGCTTCCGAAAGCACGCTGCCATCCATGTCGCGGGCCACGGGAAGACCGGCTGCATAGAGAACGGTGGGGACCACGTCGACCGCCACCGCCGGGCGCGTTTTCGACGGATGGGCGATGCCCTCCCCGGCAATGAGCACGAAGCCGTCGTCGGCGCTGGGATCCTCCGGCTCGATCAGATCGCTGATCACGTTCCACGGCGTGGACCGCAGCCTCGGAGGTACTGGTCCCGAGGGAGCGACCACCATCAGGATCGCTCCGGGAAACTCGCGCGCCATCGCGTCGAGACTGCGATCCAACTGCTCCACGTAGGCGCGAAGGACCTCACCCTTGACCGTCGAGCGCCGCGGCAGATCGTTGCTGAAAATGTGCACCGCCCGCTGCGCTTCCTCCAGACCTCCCAGAGTTCCCACCGTCAGTCCGAATTGAGAATCGGTTGCCGACGCCCGAAGCATGGCCATCGCGGTGAGGTCGGCGGTCAGCCCATTGAGGATGCGCTGTCTGGCGTTGCCGGTCCCGTTGAATCGCTGAAGCATCGCAGCCGCCGGACTTTGTCCAAGACGCTGGGCCTCGGAAAAAAACGAAACGGGGATTACCTCGTCCGTCTTCTGGGCACCGCGCTCGAAGTACCGGTCGGTCACCAGTCGCGAGGCGCCGACCGGTTCGGACCACGGCCAGGCCACGACTGCCGCGTGAATGCCCAGCCGCTCGAACAGGGTCCAGACCGGAAGCGCGTCACCCGAGGGCAACGTGGTCGAGACTCGGCGAACGGGAGGGATCAGTCCCCACGCCTGGAAGCCGATGCCACCCGGAATGATCAGAAAGCGCTCCGCCGGGTTGCTGCCGTTGATGGGGCTTCGGTAGGCGAACCGTCCGGTCACGCCGTGACGGAACGGAAGCTTTCCCGTGGCTACCGAGGCCCACAGAGCCTTCGCGCTGAGCGTAGGGAACGGTTCGAGGCGCGAGAGATATCCGTGTGTGCGTGCGCGCTCGAAGAAGGGAAGGGCGCCCTCCCCGGTGAGCGTCAGGATCCAGTCGTAGGGCAAATTGCGGATCGTGATCAGGAGGACCGGACGGCGACCGGCCACCGTGCCGATGTTGGCGATGACGACCTGCTGCTGCTCGGTTCGATAGCGGTCCCGGCGCTGGTAGAGAAAGAACGAGGAGACGGCGATGAGCAAGACGCCGCTGACGAACAGGATCCGCGACGTGCGCCGGTCGGCGTTGCGCTCGGCGAACCACAGCAACAGCAGCGCGAACGCGGTCCCCGTGATCAGGTTGGTCGCTTTCGACAGCAGCCGGACCGCGTTGACTGGCAGATAGATGCGGAACGCCGCGAGGTGCATCCAGTAGATCGCCGCGGCCAGAAACGCAGCCAGCACGACGAATCCGAACCCGTGGGCGCGATAACCCGAGTCGGGAGGAGTGACGCCGAAAAGACGCACCCGGGCCACGCGGAGCAACCACAGCAACGAGCCAAACAACACTCCGCACACCACGCCGTAGGCGATGGTGACCGCCGCAAGGCGTCCCAGTGTGATGTCCACCTGCGGGTTCAGAAAGTACAGCAGGTGCGCGATGTACAGCCCGAAGATCGCACCAGCGAGAACACGCTTCAGATAGGCCCAGCGGATCGGCATGTCGTTCGAGATCGCCGCATTCCGCGCGGGAGTGTGAAGCTGACACGCCCGGTGCGACCGATGCGTCGGAGTGTAGCAGCGACCCCCCGGCGCGCCGCCGCGCTGGAACAGATCGCACTGCCTGCCCTGCGCGCCGGAGCGTTCGCATGATCGACGCGAACGCCCTCACGCGCTGCACTTCCCGGGAGGGCGTCCTGGCGCTCTTGCAGTCGCTCGGGTATCCGACGAATCCGGTGGAGATTGTGACCGCGGAGTGGCGGCGAGCAGGAATCGATGTTCCCTGGAACGGAACCACACGGATCGAATTGGCGGCCCGTACTCCCGAGCTCGACCTCTACCTGATTAGCGGAGACCAGGCCGGCGACCGCGTCCATGCCGAGCGATTCCTTCGCTCGCTGGCGTCCTACAACGCGGCCGTGAAACCCGGCGTCGTCTGCTGGACCGGAGACCACTTGATCATCCAGGACCTCTCCGCCCGCCGCTCCCTCCGCCGGCTGGAGGTCGATCTCGCCGGTCCGACCATCCATGCCATCGACCGCATCAACCTGCTGGCGGCAGGAACGGATCCGATGAGAGTCTTCGATCGAGCCCTCGATCGCGAGCAGCTCACCCGTCAGTTCTTCGAGCGGTTCCGCAAGGCGGTCGAGCAGACCGGCGCAGCGTTGCAAGTGGCCCTTCCTCACGAACGCGCCGAGGTCATCGACGGACAGGCGCTGCTCCTGCTGTCCCGGCTGCTCTTCCTTTACTTCATTCAGCAGAAGGGGTGGCTGAACGGAGAGCGCCGGTTTGTGATCGATCGGGTCGGCGCCGCAGTTCAAGGCGGCCGGAATGCGCACGCCACCGTCCTGGGCCCGCTGTTCTTCGGCTGCCTCAACACCACCCGCACCGATCGCGATGCCTCCTCGCTCTGGCTCGGCGACATCCCCTACCTCAACGGAGGTCTGTTCGAGCCTTCCCCGTTCGAGGTGAGTCATCCCGAAGTACTGCTTCCCAACCAACTGCTCGAAAGGATTCTCGAAGAGGTCTTCGAAAAGTTTGATTTCAGCGTCGACGAAAACGATCTGTCCGGCGTGCATGTCGACCCGGAGATGCTCGGCCGCGTATTCGAATCGTTGATGGCGGCGCCGGAGCGTCTGTCATCTGGAACGTTCTATACGCCGCGGGAGATCGTCGACGCGCTGGCCGGTCGCGCCATCGTGGAGTGGCTCAGCGATGGCGATGAGCCGACGCGAACCATGCTCGAAACCGTCCTGAGAGGCGACGCCGTGACCCCTCCGGCGAACGCCCCGCAACTTCTGGCGAGACTGGAAAGGATCACCGTCCTGGATCCTGCCTGCGGCTCAGGCGCGTTTCTGCTCGCAGCGTTGATCATCCTGGAGCGCATCGGTCGCTTTCTCGATCCTGATGCTGGTCCCGCGCTGCGCCGGTCCATCATCGAGCGATCGCTTTACGGGGTGGATCTGAAACCGGAGGCGGTCCGCCTCTGCGAACTGCGCCTGTGGCTGGCCATGGTGTCGCACGCCAGCGCAGACGTCGCTCTGGTCCAGCCGCTGCCCAATCTCGATCGCAACATTCTGCAGGGCAACTCGCTTCTCAGCCCCACCGACTTTCTGGGGACCGGACGGGCCGATGTGTACCAGCAGTGGGTCTACGCGCTACGCACGCAATCCGACCTGATCGCCCGCTATCGAAACGCCCGGCCGGTGGAACGACCGGCCCTGGCGCGCATGATCCGGGCGACCGATCGGCAGATGGCAGCAGAGCTGATCGAGCGGGCCATCGAGCTCGACGAGCAGGAACTGGGGCGCCTCGCCCTTCCAGAGCGCGACCTCTTCGGCCACCTC
>JBDSGC010000293.1:0-7702 GCA_039919215.1 Thermoanaerobaculia bacterium
TCATCGACAAGAGCGTGGAGATTGTCATCGTGCCGGCGCGCGCTCTGTTCTCGCGACTGCCATCGGCGGCGTCCTTCGCCTCGCGCATCGTGCATCTCCGCACCGGCGAGGAGCTGGACCTGCGCAATCTGCTCGAACAGATGGTGGAGAACGGCTTCCTGCGCACCGATCTGGTCGGCGAGGCAGGAGAGTTCGCCTTCCGCGGCGGAATCCTCGACGTCTTCCCTCCCAACACAACCCGGCCCATCCGCATCGAGCTGTTCGGCGACACCATCGACTCGTTGCGTTGGTTCGAGGTGGAGACCCAGCGCTCGGACGACGAAGTGCAGGAGCTGGCGGTACTTCCCATGACCCACTTCGCCCTCACCAGAGAGCTGCGCTCGGCCCTGGCCCGCCGGGTTTCGCTCGACTTCATGGACCCGCTCTTCAAACGCGATCTCTCCGACAAGATCGACCGACTGAGTGAGAACGGTACCTTCCCCGGCATCGAGCACTACGTGCCGGTGGCCGGCGAAACCGTTCCCTTTCTGGCCTACCTGCCTCCTGACGAGTGGACCCTCCTGCTCGTCGAGCCCGACCAGATCACCACCAACGTGGCGAAATTCGAGTCGATGCTGCGCAACGAATTCGAAGCAGCAGCGGAGAAAGGGCGCGCCGTCTACGCGCCGGAGCGACTGACCACGCCGGGAGCCGACGTTCTGCAACTTCTGGGAGGGGCTCCTGTTGCTTTCAGCGACGTTCACATCGGGGCGCTGCGACACGCGCCTCTTTCGCAGAGAGTGGCATCCACAGCGGAGGGTGGCCAGGCCACGCCGCTCCCCGCGGGGACGGGCGAGTTCCAGGAACTTCGCCTGCATGCACCGCAGGTCGATCGCTACGCAAACCGCCTCCCCGAGTTCACCGCGGACATCGCCCGCGGCCACGATCAGGGACGACGGCAGATCTTCTTCTCCAGCACCAAGGGAGGCCTGGAGAAAGTCGAGCGACTGCTCAAAGAGTTCGATGTGCCCTTCGCGGTCGATGAAGGCTCGCTGCGCGATGAGATCGTCCTCGCCTCCGGCGCCCTCCCCCGAGGATTCGACTTCGAAGACATCCGGCTCGCCGTCTACTCCGAATGGGACCTCTTCGAGCCGCCGACCTCTTCCCGCGTCGGAGGACGAAAGAAGGCCTCGGACGCGTTCGTCACCGACCTGCGCGACCTCAAGGCCGGCGACTACATCGTCCACGTCGATCACGGCGTGGGCCGCTACCTCGGCCTGCAGCGCATTCCCTTCGGCGCGACCGAGCGAGAGGTCATGCAGATCGAATACTCCACCGGCGGCAAGCTGCTCATGCCGATGGAGAACCTCAATCTCATCCAGAAATACTCAGGCGGCGCCGACTCCCAGCCGAAGCTCGACAAGCTCGGAGGGACGGCCTGGGCGCGCACCAAAGCCTCGGTCAAGAAAGCGATGCGCGACATGGCCGACGAGCTCCTCAAGCTCTACGCCACCCGGCAGATGGTCCAGGGCCACGCCTTCTCCAAGGACTCACCCTGGCAGTTCGAGTTCGAGGACGCCTTCGAATTCGATGAGACGGAAGACCAGCTCTCGGCCATCGACGACGTCAAGGCCAGCATGGAGTCGCGCAAGCCGATGGACCGCCTGCTCTGCGGCGACGTCGGCTACGGCAAGACGGAAGTGGCCATGCGCGCGGCGTTCAAATCGGTGATGGATGGCAAACAGGTGGCTGTCCTCGCCCCAACCACCATCCTGGCCTTCCAGCACTTCCGCACCTTCCAGCGCCGCTTCGCATCGTTCCCGGTGACCATCGAACTGCTCACCCGCTACTACTCGGCCAAAGAGCAGAAAGAGATCGTGCGCAAGCTGGAGACCGGCGAGATCGACGTGATCATCGGTACCCACCGCGTCCTGTCCAAAGACATCCAGTTCAAGGATCTCGGCCTGCTGGTCATCGATGAGGAACAGCGTTTCGGCGTGGCCCAGAAGGAACGCCTCAAGCAGATGAAGAAAGCGGTCGATGTGCTCTCCATGTCGGCCACGCCCATTCCGCGCACGCTGCACATGTCGCTGGTGGGCATCCGGGACATCTCGGTCATCGAGACGCCGCCCAAGGACCGGCTGGCCATCCAGACCGCGGTGGTTCCCTTCAGCGACGAGTTCATCCGCGAAGCCATCGAGTTCGAGACCGGCCGCGGGGGACAGGTCTTCTTCGTTCACAACCGCGTGGAGTCCATCTACCAGATCAAGGAGTACCTGGAGAAGCTGGTCCCCGGATTGCGGGTCATCGTCGGCCACGGCCAGATGGACGAGCGCGACCTGGAGAAAGCGATGCTGGCTTTCATCACCCGCGAGTTCGACGTGCTGCTGGCCACCACCATCATCGAGAATGGGATCGACATCCCCGCCTGCAACACCATCCTCATCAACCACGCAGAGCGCTTCGGACTGTCCCAGCTCTACCAGTTGCGCGGCCGGGTGGGACGCAGCGACCGGCTGGCGTTCTGCTACCTGCTCGTTCCCAGTGACCGCGTGCTCAGCAGCGACGCCCGCAAGCGCCTCTCCGCCATCCAGGAGTTCTCCGATCTCGGTGCCGGCTTCCGCATTGCCGCCAAAGATCTGGAGATTCGTGGCGCTGGCAATCTTCTGGGAGGCGAACAGTCTGGTGAGATCGCCGCGGTCGGCTTCGAGATGTATACCAAGCTCCTCGATGAGTCGATCCGCGAGATGCGTGGCGAACGGATCGAGGAAGAAGTGGAAACCTCGATGAACCTGGGCGTCGACATCTACATCCCCCGCGAATACATCGGCGACGAGAACCTGCGCATGACGTTCTACAAGAAGATCGCCTCGGCGCGCGACGACCAGCGACTGGAGCAGATCCGCACCGAGATCCGCGATCGCTTCGGCGCGCTCCCGCCCAACGTCGACAACCTGCTGCGCTTCGTCCAGATCAAACGTTTCGCCCAGCAGATGGGAGTCATCTCCATCACCCGCGACGGCGCGCGGGCCATCCTGAAAATGACGGCGCAAGCGAAGGTTGATCCGAACAAACTGCTCCAGATGATCCAGGAGAATCCGCAGGTGAAGTTCTCGCCGAACGGCGTGCTGTCCCTGCCGCTGAAGACGCATGGCCCGGAAGTCATCGAGAGCATCGACCAGCTCCTGCGAAGCCTGGTGCTCGAACCGGCGGCGTGATCGCCTGCGAGCGCCGTGATTCCACCGGGATTCTGAGCTGGGGACCGGCGCCGTGGTGCTCAGCGAGGGGAAATCGAACTCACGACCGCGACGTTGCAGATCCTTCGGCGTCTCCGCGCCTCAGGATGACGAAATCGTTCATCACGCCGTCATCGGCGCACGGCGCCGTCTGCGCGGCTTCTAATGAAACACCCCGCGCCGCCTCTCCCGATCGAGTTCCTTCTCCACGCCGCAGCGGGGAGAAGGTGGCCGAAGGCCGGATGAGGGGTCGCTCATGAGTGCAGGAGACCCCTCACCCCCGCTTCGCGGACCCTCTCCCCGCTGCGGCGGGGAGAGGGAACTCGCGTGAGGATGGGTCATCGAGATCTCAACAGCGCTGCATGGCGTCGTTCCCCAGCTCAGGATGACGGTTCGGGATTCTTCAAACGACACTGGACAGGAAAGCCCTGCTAAACTTCTCATGCCCCGTGCGTCGCATCCTTTTCGTATTGAGCGCGCTCACGCTCATCGCCTGCCATCGCAAGACTCCTTCGCCACCCGACGTCGTGGTGCGCGTCGCGGAGCGCCTGATCACACTCGCGGACTTCAAGCACTATCTCGATCGCAACGCGGGAACGGACCTGGCCCAGCTGGGACCGCAGGTGGCCAGCGCGATGCTCGATCAGTATGTGGAAGAGGTGGTGCTCTCGGAGTATGCGGCCAGTCACGGCGTGGAAATCCCCGCGGAAAAGATCGCCGCCTCGGTCCGCAGCGACGCCGGAGCCACCGTGATCGAGAAGCGCGACGAAATGCGACGACTGCGGCTGGTGGCCTCCATGTCGGAGAATCTGGCCGCCGCCTCCGACGCCGATCTCAGGACTTACTACGATGCCCATCCGGGTGAATTCAAGAGCGGCGAGGAAGTGCACGTCCGCCAGATCCTCGTGCATGACGAAGCGGTGGCCAACGACATCGAAGAAAAGCTGAGGGCGGGGTCCGCGTTCGAGGCTCTATCGCGTCAGTACTCGCTCGCTCCGAATGCGAGCAAGGGCGGGGAGATCGGATACGTCAGCCGCGGCGAGCTGCCCAAGATGTTCGAGGATCAGATCTTCAACCTGAAGCCGGGCACTGTCAGCGGCGTCATCCGCACCGACTCCAGTTTCCACATCTTCAAGGTTGACGAACGGCGGCCGCCCGGAGTGATCGATCTGCCGACCGCCGCGCCGGCCATCCGGGAACGCTTGAAGGAAGAGGCCATCCGCGAGCGCATGGCGCAGCTCGTGGCCAAGGCCCGCTCGGACATGCCGATTGCTGTGCTCACCAAACGGCTGCCATTCCGCTACGCCGGAACCCTCCCGAAAGCCGAAAACGAATAAAGACCCGGGAAGGGGCGTTATCGGCTGCTCCGGAACCTCCCGGCTGGTCTGACCGTCGAACCCACAGCTCCAACACGCAAATTCAGGAATCCAAACGCATGAGAAAAACCGTCCTCGCCCTCCTCATCGCTGCCAGCGCACTCTCGCTCTCGGCCGCCGAGCTCGTTGAAGCCGTGGTCATCCGCGTGGGCGACCGCATGGTCACCCGTACGCAGTTTCTGAAGCGTTTGCGGGATGGGTATACCGAGATTGAGCAGACGGCGCCTCCCGCCGACCAGGCCTCCAAAAAATCGGAGCTGCGGAAATCGCTGGCGAACGATCTGATCGCAGAATTGCTGATAAAGGACCGGGCCGATCGCATGAGCCTCACCGTCTCCGCCGAGGAGATGAAGGATGCGGTGGATCGCTTGAAGAAGCAGTACGGTCTGACCAGCGATGAACAGTTCAACGAGTCGCTGCAGAAGTCGGGCATGACGCGGCCGGAGATGGAAAACCGGCTGCGCGACACCATCATGATGAACAAGGTATTCGGCCGTGAGCTTCGCGGCCGCGAGGACCTGACCGATCGCGAGTTGCGCGAGCGTTACGATCGCGAGAAAGAGCGGTTTCGCCTTCCGGAGCGCGCGCACCTGCGGGAGATCGTGATCATCCGGCCCGCCGAGGCAACGGCCGCGGAGACCGCCCGTCAGAAAGCGAACCAGCTCGTGTCCGAAGCGCGGAGCGGCGATTTCGCCAAAGTGGCGATGGCTTCCTCCGATGCCGGTACCAAATCCAAAGGTGGCGACCTCGGCGAAGTGGCCAGGGGCGAGCTGCTGCCCGATCTGGACCACGCGGTGTTCAACGCCACGGCCGGCAGCGTGATCGGACCGATCGAGACGAAATCAGGCTGGCACATTCTGAAGGTGGAGACGCGCCTGCCTTCCGAAGTCCCGGCATTCGAATCCATGAAAGACCGCATCCGCAAAGACGCCAGCGACGACGCCTGGCAGCGCGACTACAAGGCCTACATCGACCGCCTGCGCAAAGACGCCTTCATCCAGATCAACGAGCAATACGTGCCGACGACGTAACTCCGTTTCGGCAGAATTGGTTGGTCTGATAGAAAGTCATACCGTGCCCCGCGCGAAAATAGCGATCACCCTCGACCAAGGGTCCCTGATCGAAAATCGATCGACTGGTGGGCCGGGGCGTCTTTCCAAACCGCAGCAAAGCCATTGAGTCGGCGATCGTGGAACGTCTCCAGCGCGAACATCGGTCCAGGCTCATGCGCGAGTGCGCAAAGCTGGATCCGCATGAAGAGCAAGGCCTTGCGGACGAAGGACTGGGCGGAGAGACCGAGTGGCCCGAATACTGAGGGGCGACGTGCTCTGGGCCGACCTCAACCCAACGGTCGGCAGTGAACCGGTTCTTGAACTCTCGTTTCATCACTTCGCCGGTCAAGCCAGCCTTCAGAACATCCCCTTCTGCTTCAACGACTCGTAGCGGCTCGCTCCGATGACGAGGTGGTCGACCAACTCCAGATCGACCAGACGCAACGCATCCGAGGCACGGCGGGTGAAGAGGATGTCTTCGCCGGAGGGCGAGGGGTCGCCCGAGGGATGATTGTGGAAAATCACCACGCCGACGGCGTTGACTTCCAGACCCTGGCGGACGATGTCGCGGGTGGAGACGACGGCGTGGGCCACCGTGCCCACGTAGATCTCGCGTTCGCAGAGGATGCGGCGGCGCGAATCCAGGAACACCGCGCCCAGCTGCTCCTGGCGCAGGCCGGCGCAGCGCGCGATGAGCGATCGAGCCACAACCTCTCCGTCGTAGATGCTGCGATCGCGGTCGGGGCGCGCGGCGAAACGACGGGCGATCTCGAAGGCCGCCACGATACGCGTGGCCTTGGCGGGACCGACTCCATGAAGACGAGCGATGTCTTCGAGATCGCGGCACACCAGCGTCTCCAGCCCTTCGCCGACGAGGTCCCGGGCGAGTTGGATGGCGTTGCGACCGCGGGTGCCGGAACCGAGGAGGATGGCCACCAGTTCCGCATCGGAGAGGGTCGTGGGTCCGTGCATGCGCATCCGCTCGCGCGGGCGCTCATCGAGCGGAAGGTCGGCGATCAGCTCAGGCATGCCGCGCCTCCAGAATCGCTTCGACGATGAGGGGCGTGGCCTTCACCGCGGTCTCCGCGATGGCGAACGTGCATGACGAGCTCACGCCGCTGGACTGGGGGTTGATCTCGATGGAGAGCCCGCCATGCAGCGCGACCAGCCCCGCGGCCGGGTACACCACACCCGACGTTCCGATCACCAGCATCAAGTCCGCCTCCGAGACCACGTTCGCGGCGCGTTCGAAGAGTCCTGACGGCAGCATCTCGCCGAACCAGACCACGTCGGGACGGAGCATCGCGCCACATTCGCAATGCGGGGGGATTTTCTCGAAAGGCGCTGCAGCATCGAGCACTTTGCCCTCGCGAACACAGCGCACCCGGAACAGGCTTCCGTGCAGCTCGAGCACATCGGGCGAGCCGGCTCGCGCATGCAGCCCGTCGACGTTCTGAGTGACGACCACCGCGTCCTCCAAAGCTGCGATCGCAGCGTGCGCGGCGTTCGGTTGCGCGTCTCGCACCAGGCCGCGCCGCCACTCGTACCACTCCCACACCAGATACGGATCGCGCGCAAACGCCTCGGGCGTGGCCAGACTCTCCGACCGAAGGTCCCGCCACAACCCCTGAGGCCCGCGAAAGGTAGGAATTCCGCTTTCGGCAGAGACGCCCGCACCGGTCAGCACGACCACTCGCTGCGGCTTGCGTTCGACGATCGCTGCAATGGCCTGTTCGAGATCACTCATCGAGAAACAGCGTAAGTCCGAGTCCCGGTGGATGCCGCGGAATCTACGGCAGGCACCGACTCTCGATACCCGAGGCCGCGATTTTGATGAGATGACGCTACGGGTAGTGGGCCGGCACGGCCGGCGGCGTTGGTTCGCAAAGCGTCCGCCACGATTCCGCCTCCGTCGCGTTCACTCGGCCGCCTTTGATTGCAGATGACGCGCGAGCCCGTCATGAGAACAGGCTGCGAAGCCCCAATCGTCATCCTGAGCCGCGCAGACGGCGAAGGATCTGCATCGACGCAACTGCTCCCAGCAACATCCTCGTGATTG
>JBDSGC010000294.1:0-4590 GCA_039919215.1 Thermoanaerobaculia bacterium
CCGGACGGGTGGCCACGTACGGGCAGGTGGCCACTCTGGCTGGGTTCGACGGCCACGCCCGGCAGGTCGGCTACGCGCTCCATCATCTTTCTTCGAGGTCGAACGTTCCCTGGCATCGCGTGATCAATGCAAAGGGGGAGATCAGTCCGCGATCGCTCTCCGACTCGCACGAACTGCAGCGCGAACTGCTGCTTGCAGAAGGCGTCGGTTTCCGTGAGGGAGGCCGCGTGGATCTGAAAGGTTTTCGGTGGGATCCGTGAACCACCCACCCGTAGCGCGGGCATCCCTGCCGGCCGTGTCGCGGGCATCCTGCCCGCGGGAACTCGCCCAGTAGCGCCGGCTGGAAGCCGACGCCACGGCCGGCAAGGATGCCGGCGCTACGTCTTCCCTACTTCATCCACTCGTACACGAGGTAGTGCTCGCCGTTCATGCCGCAGCGGCGGTACACCTCCTGCGCCGGAGCGTTGCGGCGATCGACGTAAAGACGGATGCCGCGAATGTCGCCTTCCCGCTCTGCGGCTTGTTTCACATGCTCGTAAAGGCCGGCGTAGACGCCCTGCCGTCGCGCCTCGGGGGAGACGTACACGCTCTGGATCCACCAGACGTTGCCGTTTCGCCAATCGCTCCATTCGTAGGTGATCAGCAGTGAGGCGATGACCAGCCCTTCCGACTCTGCCACGAAGTAGCGGCCGCGCGAAGCAACATCGAACACCGCCTGCACTCCGCGGGAGCAGATCTCCCGGTCGAGCGTCATCTCTTCGGTTTCCCGGGCCATGGCGATCTGGAACTCCACGATCCGCGGGGCATCACCGGCTACTGCGTCGCGATAAGAAAATCTCATCTGGTACCCTTCGAGCGGGTGACAGTAACAAAAAACGCGACCCATCGCGCGCTGCTTCTGATGACGGCCGCGGCCTCGCTGTTCGGAGCCATGGCCTTCTCGGCGAAAGTCGCATCGGCCCGCCTGTCGGGACCGGAGGTGGCCATGATCCGCATGGCCATCGGTCTCCTCCCCGTCCTTCTGGTTCCGCGCTACCGGAAAGCTGCGCTCACCTACCGACGCCTCGATCTCCTCCTCTATCGCGGCTTTTTTGGCGGCCTGGCCGTGATGCTGTACTTCCTGGCCATCCAGCACACCAACGTCGGGGTGGCCACGCTGCTCAATTACTCGGCTCCGATCTGGAGCGGAACGTTCTCCATGCTCTTCATCGGCGAGCGATTCAGTCCCCGCGTGCTCATCCCCATGCCCGTCGCACTGTTCGGAATCGTGATGGTCGTGCAGTCGCACGCCGGATCTGGAGACATTCTCGGTTTCGGACGATGGGAGCTGGTGGCTGCGTCGTCGGCGGTCGTCTCCGGCGTGGCCTTGACGGCGATGCGTCTGGCCCGGCGCAGCAATGAGAACTCCTGGTCGGTGTACGCGAGCTTCTGCTTCATCGGAATGCTGGTCAACGCACCGCTTGGCATCGGTCAGTGGAAAACGCCCCAGGGCTCCGAATGGGGTTGGGTGCTGGCTACCGCGCTTTTCGCGTGTGGAGCGCAGCTCTTGATGACCTTCAGCCTCCGCTGGGTCGACGCCATGACCGTGGGCGTCATTTCGCAACTCGCCGTCATTGTCGCCATGGCCCTCGGCGTCCTCTTCCTCGGCGACCGCATCACCGGCCCCGCGGCGCTGGGCAGCCTGCTCACCATCCTCGGCGTGGCCGGCGTGACGTATGTGACCTCGATGACCTCGGCGCGGCCGACGGCCATCGAGGAGATCGTGCCGGAGGCCTGAGCGCCGCGGCTGCGATTTGATGACAACCATTCACAGCCGGCGAAAGCCGGCAGAAGACCGTAGCCCCCGGCGTCAGCCCGGCGTCAGCCGGGGGAAATGCGGCAACTCCCATTCGAGAGCCCGCGTCAGTGGGCGACAGAACAGCGGATTGATTCTTCGGTGGCTCGCCTGATTACGCGGACCCCTTCTGTCGCCCGCTGAAGCGGGCTTCGCTGCATCGGTCGCTGCGTTTCCCCCGGCTGAAGCCGGGGTCTACAGTCTTTCGCCGGCTGCGCCGGCTGGAAAATATGCGCACAGATACTTCCTGATCCAGGCTCACGGCGTCACCCGGAACGACACCGTCAGTTCGAAGATCGTGTCGACCGACCGGCCGTGCAGGCTGCCGGGAGTGAAGACCCACTGCCTGACCGCATCGACCGCTGGCTGATCGAACGCCGCAAAGGTGCTGCGGACGACGCGTGTGTCGCGCACTTGCCCAGTGCGATCGATGATGCATTGCACCACCACGGTCCCGTTCATCCGGCCCATCAGCGCCACTCTCGGATACGCCGGCTGCACGCGATGAATGACGATCGGTGCCTTGACGTCGCCGGTGACGTGCAATGGCGTGTCGGGCTGCTGCTCGATTGCCGCCGCCGGAGGCCCATCGACACCCACGCCATTCGTCGAGCCCCAGGGCACGCCGCGCGGCTCGCCTGAGGCTGGAGATGTGCCATCGGGCCCGACGTTTCCCGACACGACGGTGAAGGTCGGCCCCGGCGCGGGCTGCACGTTCTCGGGGATCAACTGCGGGGCCGTTGGCTGGATTGGCATCGCGGCCGTGGGCGCCTTCGGAGCAGGCGCGGCTCGATGCTGCGGCGCGTCTGGCGTTCCCAGCGCGGGGGGAATGCTCACAGGAACCGGCAGCAGCGGATACGACATCTCTTTCGGTGCGTGATCGGGAAAGCTGGTGGAGTGGAGGCCGGCCAGCAGCACGGCAGCGATCACCGTCCCGTGAGCGACCAGAGAAATCGTCAGGACCCCCGCCTTCCGCTCTCCCCCGTGAACTTGTGCATGAATCATCGATGTCTCGAACATGCGCTCCTCCTCACCTGTTCGAGCGCGGGGCCTGCGGCGAAGAAACCAGACCCTGCAAAGTTCCTGTGAACAGGCGGCCGAGGACGGCCGCACCACACCAGGGAAGGATTCGGATCGATGACGCCCTTCTGGTCATGAGCGAGGGTTCGCCGGGCCTCCCACCGAACCGACAAGCCCTCGCCTCCGTCTGATCTCAAGGCGCGAACCTGTGGCACGATGGTTTCAAGCTCTACGCGATGACCAAGCTCACTCCCGATCCCGATCTCGACCAGTTGGTGCGGCAGCTCAACGAGGGGCAGCCGGCGTCCCATGAGACCGGGCCTTCCTGGCCGGTGGCCGAGGTTCCCAGCGGCAATCCGCTGGAGGAGTTGCTGATCGAGGCCGCCCGTCGAGGGGCCAGCGATCTGCTGATCCTCAGCGGCTCGCCAGCGATCTTCCGGGTGGGAGGCCGGCTGGTGCGATCGGAGCGGCCACCGCTGGCAGCGGATGAAGTGACCGACCTTCTGGGATCGTTCCTGACGCCGCGCGTCCGCGAACGGATCGAAGCAACGGGAGCCGCTGACTTCTCTCTCCGTCTCTCGAAACCTCCCACCTCCGAGGACCGGCGGGCATGGCGGTTTCGCGTCAACGTCCATCGGCAACGGGGGACGCTGGCTGCAGCCATCCGTTCTCTGCCAACCACGATTCCTACGCTGGCGGAGCTCGACCTTCCGCCCGCGCTGTCCGAACTGGTCAAGCCGACGCGCGGTCTGGTGCTGGTGTGCGGCCCCACCGGCTCCGGAAAAACGACGACCCTGGCCGCACTGGTCGGCGAGATCAACCGGAGCGAGTCGCGGCACATCATCACCATCGAGGACCCCATCGAATTCGAGCACCGCAATGGCGAAGCGGTGATCGAACAGGTGGAGATCGGCCGCGACTCGCCGTCCTTTGCTGCGGCGTTGCGTGCCGCGCTCCGCCAGGATCCCGATGTGATCCTGGTAGGCGAGATGCGCGATCTGGAGACGGTCTCCATCGCCCTCACCGCAGCGGAGACCGGCCATCTGATCCTCTCCACCCTCCACACCAGCGACGCGCCCTCCGCCATCCATCGCATGGTCGATGTCTTCCCTCCCGCGCAGCAGACGCAGATCAAGCAGCAGCTCGCCCTCTGCCTCAACGCCATCATCTGCCAGCATCTGATCCCTGTTTCCTCCTCCAGCGGAGGCCGGTCGGTGGCCATCGAAGTGCTGCTGGCGAATCAGGCGGTCCGCAATCACATCCGCAACGACAAGCTCCAGAATCTCCTCAGCGAGATCACCCTGGGAAAGCGTCAGGGCATGATTTCGTTGGAAGACTCGCTCGCCGCGATGGTGCGCAAGGGGCTGATCACGCCGGACGAGGCGCGGGCGCGTTCGTCAAGGCCGGACGAACTCGAGAGCCTGACCCGCTCGAAATAGAAACGACGGGGCGCCGCGCGCGCGACGCCCCGGTTCTGACACTCAGCGCTGGAAGGCGTAACTCAGTTTCATGAACAGCTGCCGGTTCGACTTCTCGAAGTCGCCGTTGTCGACAACATCGCGAAGGTCTCCGTATCCGACGAAGAGCACGCTCTGCCAGTTGACGCGATAGCCAAACAGAAGCTGCGAGGCCAGCGACCCGCTCCGGGTTCCCACATCGAACGTGTAGAGATCGGGATTGCGGCTGGTTCGCTGGTTCTGCACGATCGCCCGAAGGAACATCTGCGGCGTGAAGGT
>JBDSGC010000295.1:0-6667 GCA_039919215.1 Thermoanaerobaculia bacterium
CGCAACTGAACGAATTTCTTGCGTGCTATCGCGGAGCCGCCCCATCGAGAAATGAACTGTCCATCGGTGCGAGTGCGGAGAGTGTGGACCATGAAACCGAGGGTGACCACCACAGCGGCCAGATGCAGGAAACCAATCAGACGTAGCCCTTTCTCGCCCGGGCGACGTTGAACGAACGATCGTACGAATCCATACGCTGGCGGGATCGCGAGCGGAACGATGGTGAGAGGGCCGAGAACAGCTGCTCCGATCAGAAGTCCGCCGCCGGCGATCACGATAGAGCCGAAAGCACCGGGTTGCATGGGAAGCCGGTTTCCAGTTGACGAGCGAAAAATACCATTCGACACAAACCAGGTGAAGGATAGAAGCATCCAAAGCGTACCGGCGGAAAGACAAGGTCCGTGGCCGCCATCACGCAGACCCCGCAGGCAAGTACCTCCGCAGCGTAGAAGACGAGCACGACTGCCGCAGAGATTCGGATCATTTGCGTACGTCGAACGGCCACGCTCCAAGCGCGCGGACCTAGACGCCGAATAGTAACGTAGTCCCCCGGGGGGCCGGCCCTTCGTTGTTCTTCCTGATTTCTTCCAATCGACGGACCGTAGCGAAATCCGATGCGAGAACCTCGGTCGTCGAATTCTCCACTGGATCCACTCTCTGTCGTTCCGTCTGGATGCTGAGGAATCAATCGACTACTTGGTCGGGGTCACGACTACTTGGTCGGGGTCAGGGTCACTACTTGGTCGGGTCATACTTGGTCGGGGTCAGGTCTCCGCCAGGCTGCGATTCCTCTCTGCTTCCTCATTCGCGTCTCCTACACATCGTAGAGTGAAGCGTGGGAAAGGTTCCATTCCGAGGGGTTGGAGAGGCGAGATTCTACCGGCGCGACCCCTTCCTCGAGGCTTCGGATGTGCCGAGGTAGCCTCGGTGCATGGCACGACCACTCCGACTCGAACATGCGGGCGCAACCTGGCACATTCACAACCGTGGCGTCGAACAGCGCGACGTCTTCCGCTGCGATGAGGATCGCCTGGCGTTCCTCGCTCTGCTGGCCGAAGCAGTGAGGAGGTTTCGCTGGGTCATCCATCAGTACTGCCTGATGACCAATCACTACCACATCATCATCGAGACGCCGGAGCCCACCCTCTCGCGCGGGATGAAGTGGTTCGCCGGCTGCTACGTGCAGCGATTCAATCGTCGGCACAATCGGGTGGGGCCTCTGTTTCAGGGCCGCTTTAGCAGTCATCTGGTGGAGAAGGAAGCGTATCTGCTCGAGCTGATGCGCTACATCGCCCTCAATCCGGTGCGCGCCGGGATGGTCGAGCGCGCCGAGGAATATCGGTGGAGCAGCCACCGCGCGACGGCAGGGCTCGAGCCGATGCCGGCGTGGATTCGGAGCGAGTGGACGCTCGGGAAGTTCGGTCCCGACGAGACTACGCAGCGACAGAAATACGTGGAATTCGTCAACGCCGGCGCGGGCATCACGCGTGCGCCATGGGAGGACGCCGTCGGCCAGCTCTTCCTCGGAAGCGCGGCGTGGATCGAGCGCATGCGGGCGCTGATCGAAGCGAAACCGCGCAGCAGCGAGCATCCCTCGGCGCAGCGCTACGCCGCGCGACCACGGCCGGCGAAGATCGTGGAGACCGTGGCCTCCGTCTTCATGACGAAGGAAGAGGACATCCGCAACGGCCACGGCACGATCGAGCGCCGCGTCTTCGCCTGGCTTGGCTGCTACGAGTCGATGTCGCGCCTCGGCGCACTCGCGGCGGTGTTGCGATTGCGCAGCACCAGCCGCGTCTCCGCGCTGATCGCCGAATGCGATCGCGATCTAGCTCGCGACCCAATGCTCCGGATCGCCGTCGATCACTGCGTCGACATCCTCCGCCGCGACCTGGTCCGCGTGACCACGGTTCATCGCGAGAACTACCCCGCGGCGCAACTGCACGCCTGACGGCGGTGCCTCTTCTCACAGCACAGCGATCATCCGCGAGCGCGCTGCCGCGGCGAGCGGAGCACGCTGCCTGGCAAGCAGGAAGGCACAATCACGGCGGCGTCGAGCACTTTCGGCCCTTTCCGAGCAAGCTTGACTGAGTCAACCCAACCGCCTGCGAATTTCCTCGACCCGCGATCAGCCGCGCGGAGACCTGACCCCCATCTTCTTGACCCCCATCAGCCGCGCGGAGACCTGACCCCCATCTTCTGTTTGAGCTCGCTGCGTCCCCGATGCGTCTTTGCCAGCGCGGTACGTTGGACGGAGAGACTGACCCGCGGCGTTTGCCGGTCGATCCCGGGTTGTCTGGCGGTTGCTTCTGACGAGGTCACCACGCCGCGGGCGATGAGACCAAGTTCCGCCTTCGTTCTCGCTTGCGAAGATGAAAATCGTGTCGCCTTTGCCGATGTGCTTTCCACCATACATCGTCTTCTGCTCGTGGAACACGAACGTCGTCGGCCACGGCGGGCTCACCTCGGCTTTGATCGCGAACAACATTGTCTTCAGCTTTTACGATGTCTGGCCCCATCGGATTCCACATCCCATGATCAATGAAGATCGCGAATCATCACGACGTCATTCCGGGCGTTTCCGCGCGAGATGATGAGTTTCCCCTCGGCGGTGACGGCGAAGGCCTGGATCAGTCCTTCTGTGAATTTCGTGAGGGGCTTCAACTCACCACCCTCGGGAGAGGTGCTGAAGAGATTGTCGACGCCTCCGGAGCGCTGGCGACAGATCAAAGTCTTTCCGTCGGGATCCCAGACAACCTCGCCGGCTGTCCATGAAGTGTCGGAAAGAACCTTTCCCGATTGCAGGTCGGCGACCATGAGCCGTCGATCGGCGCGTTCAGCGCCTTTGCGCCAGGTCTGATAGGTAATCCTCTTCCCGTCGGGAGATACCGGTGCGGCATTGAACTCCTGAGCCCCGCTCGACGTGCCGATGCGTACAGGCGCGCCGCCGCCGTCTGCATCGACACGCCACAGCGTCCCATCCGTGGTGTTGAAGGTGATGACCCGGCCATCGGGCGAGATCGAGGCGCCGGCCTCACCTTCTCCGTGCGTCAGTTGCCTGACCGAGCCTCCGTCGCTGTCGGCAATGAACAGATGGGGGAGATCGCCGATGCGGTGTGACTCGAAGACCACGAATCTACCGTCGGCCGAAATGACCGGCCCACCGCTCTTGCCGTCGTGAGTGATCAATTTAGGCCGGTCGTCACCCGGATTCACCAGCGCGACGTCAGCTCCATCGCCATGGTCGTACGTGATTGCCATCACGCCGGTACTGGCGATGCTGATGCTTTCCGCTTCATTGGAAGTGTGAGCAAGAACGCGCGTAACTTTCGACGGGTCGCCGGGGGACAGCGAGACCAGATCCGTGTCGCCATCCCTCCGAATCGCGGTGATTTTTGTTCCGTCCCCGGTCATGGAAATCTCAACGTACTGATTCAGGTCGTTCGTCACCCGTACAGCCTCACCGTCCGGATACGGTTGCAGCCAGATCTGAGACCGATTCGAACCCTCGCGCGCAGCGCTGACGGCCAGGCTTTTGCCGTCTGGCATCCAGGCGACGCTGTCAAAAACCATCCAGGGCTTCTTTCCGATGATCCGGGTGACTCCGGTTTCGACGTTGACCTCCGTCAGCTCCTGCCGGAACTTTCCTGTAAGTCGCAGGACCGCTACGGCCAGGGTCTTTCCATCCGGAGACCAGGCCGGTGCGGTCGGTCCGATGAGCCGCTTGTACGAAAACAGCTTTCGTTCGCCCGAGCCGTCGGCGTTGGCGGTCACAATCCAGTTTTCGCTGAGGTCGGGGCGGCCGCGCCCGAAGGCAATCTGTTTCCCGTCAGGAGAAAAGGTGACCGAGGTGTCGACGTCGAACAGGATGCGCCGGGGTTGTCCGCCGAGGGAGGGGACCTGGTAGAGCGAAGCGTATCCGCGCCCGGAAGCCAGTTCCTGATTGCTGTAGAGAACGTAGTTCGAGTCGGGGGAGAAGGCGATTCCGCTGAACGGCGTCGGTGTCGGCGGCACCAGTTGAACCGTAGCCGAAGTGGCGATCTGCATGACCGAGAGATTGAATCGGGCCTGCGCATCGGTGTTCACGAGAGCCACGTATTTGCCGTCGGGCGAGATGGCCTGCTGGACGACGGTATTGCTCGTGGTCAGCTGCTCCATCTTCATGGTGTTGTAGGCGCCTGGCGGCTGAGCTTCGACGCTCTTGGTTCCGCGCCACTTGATTCCGAGGGCGATGAGGCTCGCAACGAGAGCCAGACTGATGATCGCCACCGTAGCCGATCGCCTTCTCGAGGCGGGGGAGGGAAGCGGTTGGGAGAGCGATCCGGAACTGCGCGAAGCCGTCGACGCCGAGAGTTCTTCGAATTCTTCGACCACATCGGCCAGCTCAATGGCCACATCCTTCATCGACTGGTATCGCCGCTCTGGATCCTTGGCCAGGCAACGGCGGATCATGCGCCGCAGCTCGGCCGGGACCAGCGGGTTGATCTCGTCGACCGGCGCCGGCTTGTCGTACATGATCTTGTGCATCACGTCGACGTCGGAGTCGGCTTGAAAAGCCCGTTGATGCGTCGCTGCCTCATAGAGAATGCAGCCGAAGGAGAAGATGTCGGAGCGATGATCGACGAGCTGCCCGCGCACCTGTTCGGGCGACATGTAGCCGACGGTGCCGAGCACGACGCCCTCGCGTGTTCCCTCACGCACGTCCGTGGCCGAGTTCCCCTCCGGTGCCGACTTCTTCACATTCAGCTTGGCCAGACCGAAGTCGAGCACCTTCGCGAAGCCGTCGCGCGTGACCATGATGTTCTCCGGCTTGAGGTCGCGGTGAACGATGCCGGCAGCATGGGCCTTTGCCAGGCCGTCAGCCGCCTGCGCCAGATAGCCGATCAGCGTACGCAGGTCGGTCGCTCCATCGTGGATCCGGTGCTTGATGGTGGCGCCGTCGACCAGTTCCATGGCGATGTAGTGGATTGGCTTGATGGCGTCGCTGCTCGCGCCATCGCCTGAGGATGGACACGCTTCACCGATCTCGTAAATGGTGACGATGTTGGGATGATTCAGTGAAGAAGCCGATTTCGCTTCCTGAATGAAGCGGCGCACCCGTTCCTCATTGCGCACCAGCTCCGGAGGAAGGACCTTCAAGGCCACCGTGCGATCGAGGGTGATGTCCTGGGCCTTGAAGACCTGCCCCATCCCTCCGGCGCCGATGGCGGCGAGGACGCGATAGTGGGCTATGGAGGATCCTGGCTCGAGGCTGCTTTCCACGGTGGACTCCGAAGGATGGACGAATGAGGGGTCATTGTACAAGGCGGCATCGAACGGCAGGGGAGGAGTCTCCCGGCATTCCTCTGCTGTCTTCGCGCAGAACGGAGCCTCGCAATTGTGTCTAGGCGCGGACAAGGTGCCGAAGGCGATGCGGGGCCTTCACGCGACGAAGCGGGACCCCTCATCCCCGCTTCGCGGACCTTCTCCCCGTGCGCGGGGAGAAGGACACTCGAGGGGGAGTCAGTGATGGTCGCTCGACGTGGGCGCTCGTCGATGGGCGAGATCGTCAAGCGATGCCTCCGTCAAACAGAACGCGGGCGCCCCTCTCGAGAGGCGCCCGCGCATGGTGCGGCGTGTCTGAATGGAACTAGCGGCTGACCGCGCGTGTCCGCCCGCCCTTGCCATGAGAAACCAGGTCATAGCGATCGAGATTCATGACCTTGTTCCAGGCGGCTACGAAGTCACGCACAAACTTCTCTTTGGCGTCGTCGCTGGCGTAGACCTCTGCCAGCGCCCGAAGCTGCGAGTGGGCGCCGAAGACGAGGTCGGCGGCCGTGGCTGTCCACTTCGGTTCGCCAGTGGCCCGATCGCGCCCTTCGTAGATGTTCTCATCGGAGGCAGAAGGTCTCCACGTCGTGCCGATGTCCAGCAGGTTGACGAAGAAGGCGTTCGTCAACGAATCCGTCGGGTCGCTGAAGATGCCGTGCTTCGATTGGCCAAAGTTGGCGTTCAAGGCGCGCATGCCGCCGACGAGAACCGTCATCTCCGGTGCGGTCAGCCGCAACAGGTTTGCCCGGTCCAGCAGGCGGGTTTCCTGCGACAGGGGGTCGCCGGCACGCATGTAGTTGCGGAAGCCATCGGCGTTCGGTTCGAGGACCTCGAAGGTGGTGACGTCTGTCTGCTCCTGAGAAGCGTCCGTGCGGCCCGGCGTGAAGGGAACCGTGATCTTCTGTCCGCCCTTTCCGGCGGCCTGCTCGACCGCGGCGCAGCCACCGAGGACGATCAGGTCGGCGAGCGACACCGACTTGCCGAAGCCGCTCTGGATCCCTTCGAGCGTCGCCAGCACGCCGCTGATCCGGCTCGGGTCGTTGACCGCCCAGTCCTTCTGCGGCGCGAGGCGGAGACGGGCGCCGTTGGCGCCGCCGCGCTTGTCGGTGTCGCGGTAGCTGGCCGCCGACGCCCACGCGGTCGAGACGAGCTGCGAGATGGACAGCTCCGATGCGAGGATCGTGCGCTTGAGTGCACCGACGTCGTTGTCGTCGACGAGTTCGTGGTCGACATCGGGGACCGGGTCCTGCCACAGCTGCGGCTCCGCGACCCACGGACCGAGGAAGCGCGAGACCGGACCCATGTCCCGGTGGAGCAGCTTGTACCAGGCCCGAGCAAAGGCATCGGCGAGCTGGTC
>JBDSGC010000296.1:0-5164 GCA_039919215.1 Thermoanaerobaculia bacterium
AGCTGCTCGCGAAGGTAGGTGTCCCGCTCCCGCCGATCGATGGAGGTTTGGATCTGACGCTGCAACTCGCGGTCGAAGGTGGCCTTGCCCAGATCGCGATGGATCCAATCGACCAGCATTTCCAGCCGCTCGATGGGATGCACGGTCTCCAGCAACAACTGCTTTTCTTCGAGCGGAAAGTTGACGAAGGAGGAGAGCAGGTCGGCGAACTGGTCCGGCCCTTCCACCATGTTCATCCGCAGGATATTCAGCAGCTCGTTGGAGTATTTCGAGTCGCTCTCCACCAGTTTCTCGAACAGGGAGAGCGCCTTGGTCATCAGGTGCTCCGTCTTCACTGTCTTGGGAATCGGCTTCGGTGCGATCTCCCGAAGCATCCCTTCGAAGTAGGGCTCGGTCTGCGTGATCTGCACGAGCTCGACGCGCTGCCGTCCCTGCAGAAAGACCTGATAGCGGTCCGACGAGAGCGGCAGCCGCTGCACGATGGCCGCAAGCACGCCGATCTGGGAGAGATCCTCCGGGCGCGGGTTCTCCTTGTCGCCGCTCTTCTGGCAGAAGGCGGCGATCATGTTCTGGTCATCGGAGAGGCTCTTCAGAAGCCGCACGTTGCGATCGATGCCCACCTGCAGCGAGAGCACGCCCTCGGGAAAAAGGACGGAGGAGACCAGAGGGATGATCGGCAGACGGCTCGGGATCTCCTGATCCAGCCATTCCGACGCTGTGCCGGGTCCTGCGTTTTTGCGGGGAGTGGCCATGGTCTATGAGCGGGAGAGAGCCGGCAGTCCGTCTACTTCCCGCTGGCAGAACACGTTACACTGAAACTCCGCCTGCATGGGCACGCGAATTGTAGAAAATGGACCCCAGTTGACCAATCATTCCCCAGCTCTGCAATCCATGAATGAGGCTGCCAACGTTCTCTCCGATCCGGAGTTGAAGCGGGCCGATCTCCATTGTCACACCCGCTTCTCGGTGTTCAAGTACTTCCGCCGCGCCAACACCCGCGACTGCTACAACCCACCGGAGGATGTCTATCGCCTGGCCAAGGAACGGGGGATGTCGTACGTCACCCTCACCGACCACGACTCCATCGATGGCGCGCTGTACCTGCTGAACAAATACCCGGACATGACCGACTTCTTCATCGGGGAGGAAGTGGAGACCTACTTTCCGGAGACGGGACAGCGCATCCACATCGGCGTGTGGGGACTGAACGAAGCGCAGCATCGCGAGATCCAGCGCCTCCGCCCGAACATCCGCGAGCTGGTCCCCTACCTCAAGTCAGAGCGAATGATCTTCGGCATCAACCACCTGTTCCAGAACTATCGGATGAAGAACGTGGCCGGTCGCTACATCGCCGAGCTGCTGGAGATGTTCGATATCTTCGAAGTCATGAACGGAGCGATGGCCTCCTTTCACAACCGGATGGTGCAGCAGCTGGTGGAGACGGTGCAGGGCCACGGCCGGCGGATCTCCATGGTTGGCGGCTCCGACGCGCACACCCTCAAACACGTGGCCAAGGTGCACACCGTATCGAAAGGCGAGACGGTCCACGAGTTTTTGGAGAACATCCGCAAAGGCGACTGCTTCGCCTGGGGAGCGGAGATGCGGTTCCGCGAGCTGGTGGCCGACATCTACCTGCTGACCCTGGCCTACCAGAGCGAGGCACGCGCCGATCTGCTCTCGACCAACTACAGCGCCATGGACAAGACCATCCAGCTGGCCACGCGTCTCGCTTCCATTCCCACGGCCATGTCCGGCCTGCCGGCGGCGATCACCTCGCTGAACTATCTCAAGCAGATCGTGGTGACCAAGGGCATCTCGCTTCGCTTCCAGAAGCTGGTCGACGAGCTCCGTCCCGGACTGGGCGGGGATCGGTAGCGGCCGGCCCCGGCCCCCCCTGGCATTGGGACACTCTCTCGGGAGTCGTTCGGTCTCCCTTCTCATCGACGTTGATGAAAAGTTGAAGGCTCACTGCCGGCTACGAGGAATCGGGAATCGCATGGGAACGCCTCTCATTCAGAAGCTTTCGCTGGATTTTGACCCCGCGCTACGGGTACGACAAACGCGAACAGGATGAAGGGCGTGTCCAGACCGGAGCTCTCATCGCTGGCACCCGGCCTCGGCGCGACGAAGTGCCGCGCCATGATTTTGATCCATCGTGCTCGTCGAAGAACGTACGGTCGGCGCTACCACGAGGTACAAGAACTGATCGAATCGGTGACCGAAGAGTCGTCGGGCAGCTTGGAGCGCTTGATATCGTTCGACGCAGCGCGCCTCGCCATCTGTCTCCGCGCTCCCGCCGGCGAGATAGCCGCTGACAACTGACTCAAGAGAATTCCAGAAGGCGTTTTCGTCGTACCCGAACTGGCGAATGGATGGCCCGTAGAAGGCGCGTTGCTTCGCCCTGGTCAGGGTTTCCGGTGCGAGGCCCGCGAGAAGAATGTCGAACAATTCGTACTCAAGAAACAATTCCGGGTTGCGTCGACCATCGATCTCGTACGTGACGACCTTCGAATCGTTCTGGGAAACATCCGATCGAGTGCTAGCGGCTGCTGACACCCTGTTTCGGCTCGTGGATTCGATCCAATCTGCCTTGCGGTCCCGGATTTTCGCTGGGTCCAGCCGGTTGGCAAGTCGCTCCTCAACTGTCCAGTCCCAGGCCTTCCGGAGATCTGAGCTGCCCGAGTTCGGATTTGGAAGGGTCTGTGAAGAGGCCGCAATGGCAAAGAGCGATATGGCCGCGGGAATCATTAAACGCATGACAAGCCTCCTGATGGTCAGTCCGGAATGCAGTCAACCTGCCAGTAATCCCCAAAATGTCGCCCTGAACACCCGCGGTCGCTGCTGCTGCCGCCTCGACAAGATGCAAGATTCGATTGAGATTTCTCGGGCTCCACCTCCGGCAGCTAAATGCTGCTCTCCGAGATCTCTCGAACGTACTTCGGACGATCCCTCAGGCATGTTTCGATTGAGACCGTTCTCTGGAAACGACGGGTTCGAGACGGAATCTCGAATTGGCTGTCGACCGCAGTCACACTTCAACATCGCCGACGCAACTGAAGGAGAAGCCAACCGGCCTAGAAGTTGACCGCGACGCCGCCGATGTATTTGCGCGTGCCGTTGATCGGATCGAAGGCGTCGAGCAGTACCGGCGAGTTCGTGGCGCGGCCCAGCTCCAGCCCGAGGAGCAGCTTCAGGTCGAGGGGCAGGTGAAGCGATTGCGCTAAGCGCACATCGACCCGGCGGGTCTCGTAACTCGGTCCCGTTCCTCCCGGCTGCGGCTGCTGCATCCGGCGATACGAAACTGCCAGCGTGGTGCGCGTCGGAAAAAACGTGGACTCCACGTCGCTGGTCACGTAGATCTTCTGCGAGCTCAACAGCGTCTGCGTTCGCGGCGTGGCCACGCCAGCGCTCGAGGCGACGTCGACCAGCACCCAACGTCCCAGCTCCTTCCGGAAACCCACTCGGAGATCGCGGCGAATGTCTCCGCGATCGATGAACAGGCCGTCCCAGAAGTGCTCGGAACCCTCACTGAAGACCACCCGCACCGGCGAATCGGTCGCGCTCACGCTGGCGATCGCTGAGAAGCGGTCGTGATTCGGATCGCCCGCCACCAGCCCGAACGAATACGAATAGTGGGGAAGCAGGTGCGACTCGTCGGACCAGACCACCACGCTGGGAAGGGCGTTCGACCGCTCCTGATCGAAGACCTTGTATACCCCGGAGGCCACGAAGGAGGTGTCCTTCGCCAGCTTCCATTCGAAACCGGTGCGCGGGGCCCATTCCGTTCCGTACAGCCCCAGGCGGCTGGACAAACCGTAGTTGAGCGTGAGCGTGGGAACCACTTCGACCTTTCCGTTCGCCGTGAGATCGGCCGTCCGGAAGGTGGCGTTCGCGGTGTGCCGGAGACTCTCCTGACTGACCCGCAAGGTGACGCCGACATCGCTGTGGCGCGTCTGCAGAATGGTGGTGTTGCCCGCCACCTCGATCAGATCAGAGCCCGACGTGTTCGAGAAGAGGTTCTGCTGACCGAGGTACCGCACCTGGAGTTTGTTTGCGCCATGCTCCCACTCGAAGTTGTGCGAGAGGATTCCGGCTTCCTGCTGGACGACTGGGGCTTCATCGCGAAAGCGCCACCAGGATTTCGTAGAAGCAAGTTTGTAGGAGTCGGTCGGCGACGAGCGCAACTCCATCTGCATGGCGCTGGACTCGGCCATGGAAGAGCCGAATCGCGCATCGTCGGATGGATCATCGACCCGATGCAGATTCCCGCGGAAACCAAGCTGCCAGTTTTCGCCGATGCGGCTCTGCACTCCGAGAGCGGTCTGTGCGTACGTCGGTGAGGCGGCCTGCGAAGCCACCCCGGTCATCGACATCATCTCGCCTTTGAACCGGGGAATGTCGTACGAGGGTGTGGTCAGGGCAATCTGGGGAGCCAGCATCACCCGGTCGATCTCCCGAAGAATGTCCGGAGGCACCGAACCCCGGATCTCCCACATCTGCTGAGAGGAGCCGGAGCGGCCTTCGTTTTCCGCATCCAGGGTGAGCTTCAGCCGATGTTCCCGTCGCGTGGGAACGACCATGGCCATGGCCGGCGCAAATCCGTGTTTCAGCGCAATCACTTTGTAGACGCCGGCGGGGAGCTCCGGCAGCGAGAAGCTTCCGTCGCCTGCGGTGAAGGTCTGGATGACCTCGAGGCTCGCAAGGTTCAGCGCGATGACCAGTGCACTGCCCACCGGGCGGGCCGCGTTGTTGACGCTACCCATCACCTGAACGACCGCGGGAAGCGCGGCCTGAGGTTGCGCAGGGGCAGCCATGAACACGACGGCGCAAGAAAACGCGAACGCAGGAACGCGGCGCATTGGCTCCCTCCTTTGCACAGGCGAGTGTAGGGACACGCGGAAGTTCAGTCAAACCATGGAACAGGGGATTTGCCTCCCCTCTTTCCGGACCATGGCTGAGGTCGACTCCGACCCGCATCCTGATCGCAGCGGCCCGGGCATTGGACCAACGGCAGTGTTGACGTCCCCCGGGACCCGCACACTGACGATCCCCCACGCTCACGGTGGCGGATAGTTCACCGTGAGTTTTCCGAACAGGGCCGGTTGCATTCCCCTCGCGTTCCTGGCACTCGATCCACGGGCTCAACGACGGCGTGTCACTTCCT
>JBDSGC010000297.1:0-4716 GCA_039919215.1 Thermoanaerobaculia bacterium
ACATGAAGCATGGCGACATGAAGGGCATGGACATGTCCGGCATGAAGCATGGCGACATGAAGGGCATGGACATGTCCGGCATGAAGCATGGCGACATGAAGGGCATGGACATGTCCAACATGAAGCATGGCGACATGAAGGGCATGGACATGTCCGGCATGAAGCACGGCGACATGAAGGGCATGGCCGGTATGGATATGAGTCCGGTGGTGCCTCAACCGAAGGCGCTTCAGGCGAAGGCTGGAGAAACAGCCTCCACACTGCGCTCCGATCCCCTCGACGCTCCCGCCACCAGTTCGGTCACCGCCGCACAGCAGTCCTCGGCGATGAATCAGGAGATGGCCTCCGGAAGCGGAATGTCGATGTCGATGGGCACTTACGTTCAACGCGACGTCGGCCGGCCCTCATCCGGCGCTTCGCCGATGAAAGGGATGGACCACAACATGCCGGGGATGAAGATGGGTGGCGGCGGCGCAACCCATGACATGTCGGGGATGAATCACGGAACGGGAGCCTCCGCACCGAAAGCCTCGACGCCCACGTACGTCTGCTCCGCCCATCCCCAGGTAGTCCGCGATCGGCCGGGAACCTGTCCCATCGATGGAACGCCCCTGGTGAAGAAGGAGAAGCAACCATGAGCACGCGTGCAACTTCGCTGGGGGCCCTTGCCCTCTCCCTTGCGCTGGGGGGGTGCGTCTCCATGCCGCGAGACTCCGGAGCATCGAGCGTAATGACAACGGTCACCGAACGTACAGGCCAGCAGGTCCAATGGAACGACCGCAGTGCCATCACCTCCCCGTCGGATGAAGCGATGGCTCCGATGCTTCAGGGTGATCTCACCGCCGATCGTGCGGTGGCCATCGCCTTTGCGAACAATCGCGATCTCCAGGCTACGCTCGAAGAGCTGGGCATCGCCCGAGCCGATCTTCTCCAGGCCAGCCAGATCCGCAATCCGATCTTCGACGGGGAGGTGCGGTTTCCGGGCAGTCCTCTCAAGCCCTTCGAGCTGTCGATCACGCAGACGCTCTTCGATCTCATCCAGCTGCCGGCCCGGCGGAGACTGGGCGCGGCCACGTTCGAGACGGCCAGGATGCGCATCTCGGGAGCGGTGATCAACTTCGCCGCCGACGTGCGCTCCGACTTCTACGAGTTGCAGGCGGCGCAGCAGGTGCTGGCCCGGCAGAGCACCATCACCGAGGCAGCGCGCGTTTCCGCGGAGCTCGCCGGCCGGCAGCATGCCGCCGGCAACATCTCCGACCTCGATCTGGAGAATGAACAGGCGGTCTACGAGCAGGCCAAGGTCGACCTGGCCCGCGGTCAGCTGGCAGTTCTCAACGATCGGGAACGGCTGGTCATGGATCTGGGATTGAGGAAGAACGATCCGAGCTGGAACGTGCAGCCGGAGTTTGTGGCCATCCCCCAGTCCGAGCCCTCGATCGACAATCTGGAGGAGACCGCGCTGTCGCGCAGGGCGGACATCGCCGTGGCCCGCGCCGAGCTGGAAGCGTCGAGAAGGATGCTCCCCATCGCCAGGGTTGCGCCGTTCGACGAGCTGGCCGTCGGCATCCATCACGATCGGGAACCGGATGGTGCAAAGACCACCGGTCCCAGCGTGGCCATTCCGATCCCGATTTTCAATCGTGGCGCCGCGGCCCGCACCCGCGCAGTGGCGACCGTGCGGCAGAATCAGCAGCGCCTCGAGGCACTCCTCACCAACGCCCGCTCGGAAGTGCGGACCGCACACGAGCGGTTGATCGAGTCTCGCAGCCGCGCCGAGTACCTGCGCGATGTGGTCGTTCCTCGGCGGCAGCGCATCGTCAGCCTCACCCAGCTCGAATACAACTCCATGCATCGCGGCGTCTTCGAGCTGATCCAGACCCGGCAGAACCTCGCCAGCGCCGAGCGCGATCTGGTGATGGCGCAACGGGACTACTGGATCGCACGCACCGAGATGGACCGTGCCCTCGATGGAGGGGCCAGGTTCTCCGTGCGTCAGGACATGCCCACCGCCAACCGTGCCGCCGCGCCGATGACTTCACCGCAATCCAAAGCGTCGCACCAATAGGAAACCACCATGATCTCGCGAAGAAAAGTTCTGTTCTCCAGTGCCGCCGCAGTGGCCGCCAGCGCGGCCGGCATGCTCAGTCCGCGCAACCTCCTCGCCGCGCAGCGGAAGTCCTCCGGCCGATCGGGCGGCGACGGCCGCTACACACCGGTGGTGACGCCCAACGGCTCCACGCTCCCCTGGCGCTGGGAGGACGGCTTCAAGACGTTTCATCTGATCGCAGAGCCGGTGGTGCGGGAGTTCGCCAGCGGCCTCAAGGTCAATTGCTGGGGCTACAACGGCACCACGCCCGGTCCGACCATCGAGGCGGTGGAAGGAGATCGGGTACGCATCTACGTGGAGAATCGACTGCCGGAAGCGACCTCCATGCACTGGCACGGTGTGATTCTTCCTAATGCCATGGATGGCGTTCCGGGGTTGAATCAGCCGGCCATCGAACCTGGCACCACCTACAAGTACGAGTTCACCGTGCGGCAGCACAGCACCCACATGTACCACCCTCACTTCGACGAGATGGTGCAGCAGTCGCTGGGGATGATGGGCTTCCTGATCTTCCATCCCAGGAACCCGCCACGCCGCATCGACCGCGACTTCGCAATCTTCCTCAACGAGTGGTTCATCAAGCCCGGCACCTCGGCGCCCGATCCGACGGTGATGACCGACTTCAACGTCTTCACCTTCAACGGGAAAGTGTTTCCGGCCACCGAACCGCTGGTCATCAGGAAGGATGATCGCGTAAAAATCCGCATTGCCAACATCTCCATGGACTCGCATCCCATCCACGTGCACGGGCACACCATGCGCTGGACCGGAACCGACGGGGGCCCATTGCCCGAAAGCGCGTGGATCCCCGAGACCACCATCAACGTGCCGCCCGGAACCACCCGCGACATCGAGTTCATCGCAGACAACCCGGGCGACTGGGCCATGCACTGCCACAAGGTCCACCACACCATGAATCAGATGGGACATGGCCTGCCGCTGATGACCGGCGTCGACCAGAGCGGCGTGGCCGACCGGCTCAATCAGCTCGTTCCCGGCTACATGCCGATGGGCGCGGCGGGCATGGGCGACATGGCCTCGATGGGCAGCATGCAGACTCCCCGCAACACCCTGGACATGGGTGGAGGGGTGGGGCCGTTCGGGCCGATCATGATGGGCGGCATGTTCACGATCATCAAAATCCGGGAGAACCTGCGCAGCTACTCGGAGGATCCCGGCTGGTACGCTCGCGGCTCTGCGAACGCGCCGGCGAGCCCGCCTCACTCACACCATGGGGCCCTGTCGCCTTCGGTCCCGGGAACGAAGGCAGATTTTCAGGCGGTTCGCGCCTCTGCCTGCCCGATGCCGGCGACGAGGCGGTGACCGATGCGGAAAGGATGGAAGTTCCCGCTGGCCATCGAGCTCGTGATCGGCGTCGTGCTGCTCGGGGCGCTGATCGGCGGTGCTTTGTTCATGCGCGCGGTCCGCTACGGATTCAGCGCGCATGACCAGCCGATGGCCATGGAGGCGATGATGGCCGGTCGGATGCGCAGCTGGGCCGTCCCCGGCACCATGCACAAGATGACCAATCCCATCCCCATCACGCCTGAGGTGCTGCACGAGGCGGAGTCGCACTTCGCGGACCATTGCGCCACCTGTCACGGCAACGATGGCAAGGGCCAGACGGAGATGGGGCAGCACATGTATCCGAAAGCGCCCGACATGACCCTTGCGGACACCCAGAACCTGTCGGATGGCGAGCTGTTCGCCACCATCGAGAACGGCGTGCGCCTGACCGGGATGCCGGGCTGGGGGAACGGGACGGCCGAGTCGGCCTACGGCAGCTGGACCCTCGTCCACTTCATCCGCCACCTGCCGAAACTCACCCCGGGCGAAATGGAAAACATGAAAAAGATGAACCCGATCAGCCCGGGGGAAATGAAGGAACAGCAATCCGAAGAATCATTTCTGGAAGGCAGTGACGCCGGTGCGTCAGCAACACCAACGCAGCACCACCACTAGGAGAAACCCCATGCGTAGATTTGCCTCGGTCCTCATGGCCACTGTCCTTTCGATCACACCCCTGGCGCTGTTCGCTCACAACGGGAAGGATCACAAACTGATGGGGACCGTGCTCTCCATCGACGCCAGACACCTGGATATCAAGACCCCGAACGGAAAGAAGGTCTCCGTACCACTTGCAGCCAGCACCATGTTCATTTGCGGTGAAGGCATTGTCAAAGTCAGCGACGTCAAGCCCGGCACACGAGTGGTGATCGACCTGGGCGAGAACGGCAAGGCAGCGCATGTGCGCCTCCCGTCGATGAAGAAGCTGAGGTAATCCCGATGCGTACGGGAGTCCCACGCTCGCCTCAGGAAGTCGGAGACAGCCAATCCCGGCTGATCGCCTAATCAGACAGAGTGAAAAGGAACCAAGATGAAACGTCTCCTCCCCTGCTTCGCAACCTCGCTCCTGGTCATCACAGCACTGGCCTGCCAGAAAGCGGCCGAGCCACGACCGATGGCCCAGGAAACCGCTTCGTCCTCAGCCACACCCACGAGCACCCAGGCCACCACAACACCGGCCACCGCGCCCTACGATCTTCAGTTTCTGGACACCATGACCAGACATCACGCCAGCGCCGTGGAGATGGCCAGCATGGCCGGGG
>JBDSGC010000298.1:0-4819 GCA_039919215.1 Thermoanaerobaculia bacterium
GATGACGGTTGGGGGATTTCTTCACAGCCTCTGAGCCGCAGACAGCGAAGGATCTCCAGACCTCGGACTCCCTACTTCGACCGCTTCTTTCCCTTCTTGAGGTGCTCCACTCTCACCGTGGTGCGGATTCCGCCGCGCACGTAAAAATCTCCCTCCACCAGCAGCCGGCGGGGGGCGATCGCGGCGATGACGTCGTCGGCAATGCGATTGGTCACCGCTTCGTGAAATGCGCCTTCGTCGCGGTAGGACCAGAGATAGAGCTTGAGCGATTTCAGCTCGACGCACTTCAGGTCGGGTACGTAGCGGATGCGGATTGTGGCGAAGTCGGGCTGCCCGGTCATCGGGCAGAGGCAGGTGAACTCGGGGGCCTCGAAAGCGATCTCATAATCGCGCTCGCGGTTCGGGTTGGGGAATGTCTGCAGGGCTTTCGTCGGCTTCGTTGGCATGGTTCGCTCGGAACTGCTCTAACGCGCCGCACCGCGAGATCTATTGCTTCAGGGGTGTTTCTAAATTTCTGGTTTCGCCTCTCACTTCGCCGCCACGAGCTTCTGATTGAGCTCTTTGATCCGCTCCTGCAGCTGGGTGATCTTGGCCTGCGCATCCGCGCGGAGGCGATCCATGTCGGCGCGCATCTTGGCCACCTCGTCGTCTTTCTGCGACGTGGCACCCTGCTGCTGGGCGATCTGCTGGGAGCGGTAGTCCAGGTCGTGGCGGAGGTTGTCCATCTGCTCGTCCTTGTCGGCCAGCCTCTGCCTCCACTGCACTTCCTGCTCTTCGTACAGCCGCTTGATGTCCATCAGCTCGGTGATCTGGGAAAAATCGGAGTAACTGGGAGCCATCTCTCCTCCATCGCGGACGCGCTCTTCGATCTGCGGAAACAGCTTCCGAAGTTTGAGCGAAAGGTCGTCGGGGTCGCTCGAAAGCTCCATGGCGTCCTTGTAATTGATCTTCTGGTGCGCCAGCAGAGCGATGAGGGACTGATTCATCGACTGCATGCGATAAAGGCCGACCGAGCTCTCCATGGCCTCGAGGATGTCCTTGGTGGAACCCTCCTCGATCATCTTGGCGATCTGCGGGGTGTTCTTGAGGATCTCCACCGCGGCGGTGAGCTTCCCCTCCACGGTCTTGACCAGCTTGAGGGAGATGATCCCGCGCAGAACCAGCGCCAGCTGCGACCGGATCTGCTTGTGCTGGTCGGCAGGAAACGCATCGATGATCCGATCGATAGTCTGCGCGGCGTTGTTGGTGTGCAGGGTCGAGAACACCAGGTGTCCCGTTTCTGCGGCCGTGAGAACGGTCTGGATCGTCTCTACGTCGCGCATCTCGCCAACCATGATCACGTCGGGATCCTGACGCATGGCGTTGCGCAGAGCCTCGCGGAAATTCGGGGTGTCCGTGCCCACCTCGCGTTGGGAGATCGCGGCGACCTTGTCGATGAAGAGGAACTCGATGGGATCCTCGATGGTGACGATGTGCAGCGGCTCGTTTTCCGCCACGCCGGAGATCATCGCTGCCAGCGTGGTGGACTTGCCCGAACCGGTCGGTCCGGTGACCAGCACCAGCCCGTCTGGAATCCTCGACAGCTCGGGGATGACACCGGGAAGCTCCAGCGCGTCGATGCTCTGCACCTGAATGGGGATCCGGCGGAAGACCGCGCCGACCGTGCCCCGCTGCATGTAGATGTTTGCGCGAAAACGAGCCACTCCGGGAACGCCGTAGCCCACATCCACCGATTGCAGAGAATCGAACTTCTCCTTCTGGGCCCGGTTGAGGATGGGCAGAAGAAGCTTCTCCAGATCGGCCGGCTTGAGCGGCTCAGTCTTCACAGCGACGAGCTTTCCCTGCACCCGGATCAGCGGCGGACGCATCGGCTTGAGGTGAAGATCCGACGCCTGCTGCTTGGCCATGAAGACTAAGAGGTCGTTGAGGGTGACGGACGTCGTGGGCTTCTCCGCGGCGGGGGCCGACGGCTTGGGAGCGGTCATTGCCGGGCGATTATACGGTCTGCCCCGCCCATGGAACCGACCTCTGGGGGAGCCCTCACCCCAGGCCGGCTCGGCCGGCGGCGCTGGTTGCCCAAGGCTCCGCCAAGATCACGCTCCAAGACGTTCTGCCGCGCAGACTCGGGTCGGTTCCCGGTCCGATCGCTACTTCCGCATCACGGAGTCGAGGATCATCAGGAACGCCTGCTGCTGCTTCGGCTCGGTCTTGTTGATGACCGCGATGGTCTCGCCGATGCGGAAACGCTGGTGCAGCTCCTCGGCGGAATGCGAGGAGGTCACGATGATGCGCTGGGCGGGCACACCCTTCTGTCGGGCGTAGTCCACAAACTTTTTGCCGTCCATTCCCGGCATTTCCAGGTCCACGATCAGCAGGTCGATGGTGTCGTCGATCTTCGGCAATGCATCGTAGGGATGGCTGTACGTCTCCACCTTGGCCACCGCCGCGTACCTCTCCAGCATGAAACCCGACCACAGATCGCAGAAGGCGGGCGAATCGTCCACGATGACCACGCGCTTCGTTGGAGGCGAGGGCTCGCCGCTCATTTCCGCCCCTTGCGGGCCTTCGACTTCGGCCGGTGTGCTTCCTTCGCTTCTGCGACCGGCGATCGCTGCGTGGACGAGCCGTATCGCACCACTCCCCCCACGATGGTGGCCACTACGCGCCCCCGCAAGGCCCTTCCGCCGAATGGCGTGTTGGTGGCTTTGGAGGCGAACGGTGGCGCTACGGTGACCGATCCGTCGAGGTCGAACAGAGCCACATCGCCGTTGCTCCCCCCAACGAGGGTTCCGCCTGGAAGTCGGAAGATCCGCGCCGGCCCACAGGACATCAGGTCGATGAGCCGGCTCATGCCGATGACCTTTTTCAGGACGAGCTCTCCATACGACACCGCGAAGGCCGTCTCCAGACCAATCACACCGAACGGTGCCAGGTCGAACTCCACGTTTTTCTCGTCAAAGTGGTGCGGGGCATGATCGGTGGCAATCGCGTCGACCGTGCCATCGGCAATGCCTTCCAGGATGGCCTTGCGGTGCTCCGGCGATCGCAGCGGCGGGTTCATCTTGAGATTCGTGGAGAAGGATTGCAGCAGGTCGTCTTCCAGCGCGAGGTGATGCGGCGTCACCTCGCAGGTGACCCGGACCCCGGCCGCCCGGGCCGAGCGCACCGCATCGACCGCCCCCGCCGTGGAGAGGTGAGCGATGTGCAGATGCGCTCCGGTCAGCCCCGCCAGGATCACGTCGCGCGCCACCATGGTCTCCTCGGATGACGCCGGCATCCCGCTCAATCCCAGCAGCGTGGAGTAGTAGCCTTCGTGCATCACGCCGCCTTCGGTGAGATCGGCATCCTCTTCGTGCGCGATCACCGGGATGTCCAGCATGGAGCAATACTCCAGGGCACGGCGCATCAACTGCGCGTTGTAGACCGGCTTGCCGTCGTCGCTGACCGCAACGCACCCACCGGCACGGAGGTCGGCCAGTTCGGCCAGCGCCTCCCCTTTCAGTCCGCGGCTGACCGCTCCAATCGGATAGACGCGGCACGCGCCGTTGCGCGCCGCCTCAGCCAGCATCATCTCGGTCACCGCGCGCTCGTCATTGGGAGGAACGGTGTTGGCCATAGCGCAGACCGCGGTGTAGCCGCCGGCGACCGCGGCGCGGGTGCCGCTGGCGATCGTTTCCTTGTGCTCCTGCCCCGGTTCCCGCAGATGCGTGTGCAGGTCGATCAGCCCGGGCGTGACCAGCAGGCCCTGTGCGTCGATGGTGTCGATGCCGTCGGCCTGGATGCGACGGTCCACGAGGGCGATGGCGCCGTCTTCGATCAGGACGTCGAATTTCCCATCCAATTCCTGGCTGGGGTCCACCACGCGGCCGTTGCGGATGAGAAGGTTCATCGGTTCCGAGGTCGTTCCTCTCATCACTCGCTTCCCCGCCCGGCGCCCAGGAGATAGAGCACCGCCATGCGTACGGCGACGCCGTTGGTGACCTGCTCGAGGATCACCGACCAGGGGCCGTCCGCTACATCGGAGGCAATCTCCACGCCGCGATTCATGGGGCCGGGATGCATCACGATGACGTCGTCGCTGGCGCGGCGGAGGCGCTCCGGGGTGAGGCCGAAGGTGTTGTAGTACTCCCGCAGCGAGGGGACGCTCAGCTTGCCCTGCCGCTCAAGCTGGATGCGCAGCATCATGATCACGTCGGCGCCTTCGAGGGCTTCGTCCAGCGAGCGCACCACCCGCACACCCATCCGCTCGATCTCCGCCGGCATCAGCGTCGGTGGCGCCGCCAGGGTGACCTTTGCCTTCATCTTCGTGAGCAGGTGAATGTTCGAGCGCACCACGCGCGAGTGGGCAATGTCGCCGATGATCGACACATTCAGCCCAGCCAGCCGTCCCAGCCGCTCCCGGATGGTGAAGGCGTCGAGGAGGGCCTGGGTGGGGTGCTCGTGCGCACCGTCGCCGGCGTTGATGACGGAGGCCGGCAACCGGTCGGCCAGCATCTTCGGGGCGCCGGGATGCTTGTGCCGGATCACGATCATGTCTGGATGCATGGCCATCAGGTTCTGCGCCGTATCGATGAGGGTCTCCCCTTTTTCCACCGCGGAGCCGGAGGCAGCGAAGTTGAGGGTGTCGGCGGAGAGCCGTTTCTCGGCGATCTCGAAGGAGACGCGCGTGCGGGTGGAGGCCTCCATGAACAGGTTGATCACCAGCTGGCCGCGCAGTGCCGGAACTTTCTTCACCGGCCGCTCGCTCACTTCCTTGAACCCTTCGGCAGTGTCCAGGATCAGCTCGATCTCCTTCGGAGTGAGCGACTCAATCCCCAGA
>JBDSGC010000299.1:0-2853 GCA_039919215.1 Thermoanaerobaculia bacterium
CGGCGGGGAGAAGGAGCTCGATCGTGAGAGGCGTCGTGGGTTGTGTCATTTGAAGCTGCGTGGCCGCCGGGCGGGAGCGAGGATCTGCAATCAAAGGCGATCGAGTGACCGCGGGCCGAGGCGAAAATCGTTGCGGACGCTTTGCGAACCAACGCCGCCGGCCGTGCCGGCCCGGCCTCAGTTTGTGGCCAGCCCCAACTCCTGGAGCACGCCGACTTTCACCTCGATCATGACGTGGTGCTCCAGGCCGAGGAGGTCGGCGAGTTTGCGGACCAGATAGTTTTCGTAGTCGCTCAGCTTGCGATCGGAGTAGACCATGCGCCACATCGTCTTCACGATGGCCATGCGGTCGGGGAGGGAAGCGCTGTGGCGGATGAAGTTCGTCAGCGCGAAATGGTCGATGGTCTGACTCCTGATCTCCTCGGCTGTGACGATCAGCTCACGGGCCATGGCATCATCGAGCTCGAATGCCTGTTTCAGATGGCCAATGAGGTCCGAAGCCTCCTCGGTGGTCAGCGTTCCGTCGGCGTATCCGATGTCCAGGAGCACGGCGGCGGTGGCCAGGCGCAGTGGGTCGAGGGTATGGGAAGCGTCGCTCTGGGCCACGCCTCCCTTGAATCGCTGCATCAGTTTTGCGAAGCTCACAAAAGGAGTTGTATCCGATGGGACGACAGGAACTCAATCTTCTCGATGACGACGCTCGCATCTGGGTCTTCGGAATCTCCCCCGCGCTCGATGAGCAGCAGGCCACGCAGGCGCTCGGTGAGGTCGACCGCTTTCTGGAAGGGTGGAGTGCGCACGGCACCGCGGTGACCTCTGGCCGGGAACTGCGGGAGGGTAGCTTTCTGCTCATCGCCGTGGACGGTCGCAGCGAGACGTCCGGTTGCTCCATCGATCGCATGTTCGGCCTGCTGCGCCGGTTCGAGACGGAGTTCCACGTCTCCATTCTCGATCCCGATCGCATCTTCTATCGGGGGGGTGACCAGAGGGTGCAGGCCATCACGCGAAGCAGATTCCGCCAGTCGGGCGACCAGCACACCATCGTGTTCGATCTGCTGGCCGAACGGTTGGGGGACGTGCGACGGGGCACGTGGGAACGGCCGGCCAAAGACTCCTGGCACGCCCGGTTGCTGGGCACGCCCGCGCTTGGATGAAGGCGGATTCCGCCACCATTTCTGACCGTTCTCAATCTCGGTGAGCGGCGCCTCAACCCATCGTTCTCGCCTTCTATTTCAATGTGTTTCCACAGGGAAAATGTGCATTTGCCTTGCACTGTCATCAGGCGTGAGCGTCACGCCCGGAACACCCATCCTGATCGTCGATGACGACAACAACATCCGCAGGCTGCTCGCCAGCGTAGCGAAGCGTGCCGGATTCGATGTCGACACAGCGAAAGACGGGCTCGAAGGCCTGGAAATGATCGATCAAAAGCATTACGCGATCGCCATTGTCGATTTGATGATGCCGCGCGTCAGCGGCTACGAGTTGGTGCAGCACATCAGCACCCGCTCGCCGCGCCCGGTGGTTCTGGTGGCTACCGCCATGACCAACGGCGACGTGGCTACCCTCGACGACTCCATGGTCCGCAGGGTCATCCGGAAGCCTTTCGACATCGAAGCGGTGGCCAGGGTCTTGATCGAGACCGCGGAGAGCATCGCTGCGGAGCAGGAGGCCAGCGGCGAGGTGATCCCATCGTCGCCCGGGGTGGTGAACGTCCCCATTGCAATCCCGCCCCAGCCGCACGCCGCGGAGATGGGAGACGCCGAGGAGTCCTCGAGCGCAGTGACGGAGCCCTCCACGGGTCCGGCCGCGACGATCGGTGACCCACCGGCGGAGTGAAAATCAGAAATCAGAAATCAGAAAAATGAGATCGCTCGCGATCCCGCGACGAGACTCTCTTCTGATTTCTGATTTCTGGTTTCCCCTCAGGACCCCAGCGCCGCCTGGACCAGGGCCCGCTGCTGCTCCTCGTGGCGGTGGTGGGAACCGGTCGCCGGAGATGCGCTGATCGGTCGTCCCACATACGACAACGTGCGCCCGTCGCCGACGATGGCGCTGAGGCGGTCGCGCAGGAACGACCAGGCCCCCATGTTCTTCGGCTCTTCCTGGACCCAGACGATCTCGGTGGCATTCGGATAGTGGGACAGCGCCTCCGCCAGCATCGATTGAGGGAAGGGGTAGTACTGCTCGAGCCGGAGGATCGGCACGTTGGCTTTCTTCGCATCGCGAGCGGTACGAAGGTCGTAGAAGACTTTCCCGCTGGTGAGAACGACGCGGTGCACGCCTGCGGGATCCCCGCTGCCGTCGGTCAGCACCGGTTCAAAACGGCCGGTCATCAATTGATCGATGGGAGAGGTGGCCTGAGGATGACGGAGCAGAGACTTGGGCGTCATGACGATGAGCGGTTTGCGCGGGTCGTTCTTCATCTGACGTCGCAGCGCATGGAAGTACTGCGCCGGTGTGGTCGGATAGATCACCTGCATGTTGCCCTCTGCACAGAGCGTCAGAAAGCGTTCCACGCGCGCGGAGGAGTGCTCCGGGCCCTGGCCCTCGTAGCCGTGCGGCAGCAGCATGACCAGCCCGCTGTGCTGGCCCCATTTCTCTTCGGCGCTGGAGAGGAACTGATCGATGATGATCTGCGCGCCGTTCATGAAGTCGCCGAACTGCGCCTCCCACATCACCAGCGCACCCGGATCGGCAACCGAGAATCCATACTCGAACCCCAGCACGCCGTACTCCGACAGCAGCGAGTCGTACACCGAGAACATCACTTCCGCTTCGGCGTGCTCGGTCTGGAACGACAGGTCGTGGTCGACGACCACCGGATCAGCCGGCTTCTGCGCGGCGGAGTCT
>JBDSGC010000300.1:0-5647 GCA_039919215.1 Thermoanaerobaculia bacterium
GTTTGACCGGTGACCTGGAAGGCGATGACCTTGTCGAGCTCTCCCCAGAGATCCATCTGGATCTCGTTTGCTTCCCGGCGAGCCGGTTCGGCGATGGCCGAGATTTCGCTCCGCATCTTTTTCGTTCGGCGGCTGACTGCGATGGGCAGGACTGCCAGGGAGAGAAGGGAGATGATGATGAACGCCACCGGCAGAACCGTCGTCCACGTGCTCTTCGGTCCCACCCGGAGGATGCTCCTGCGCTCCTGATCGTCCAAGGATTGCCGATGCTACCGGCGCCCTCTACCGGCGCGATCCTTCCGGCTCTCTACTTCGGCGGTGGAGGCCATCTGCGCGACCGGCGGGACGGCTTCCTCGATCGAATCGGCGGTCGTTGGCTTTCGCGGTGCGTGGAGCGGATCGGGATTCCCCTGGCCGAGCAGTGTTTCCTTCGTTTCGTCACCCATGGAGAGCCTCCTTCAACCGTGCCGAACCGGAGGAGCAATATGCTTGCCTCCGGTTTTGCATAGACTTGCACGAATGGCCGGCGGAGATCAGAAAGAATTTCAGCGTCTTCGGCTGCCCAAGCCGATTCTGGGATTGCTGAATGCCGACAATGTGCTCATTCTCGATATCGGGGTGGGAGCAGCTGTGGTGGAGCATCATGGGGTGCTGGCGTCGGGCGCGCCGGTCCGTCTCCTGTTTCGATGGAAAACCGAAGACGTCGAATTCGAGGGAGAAGCGGCTCGCAGCGAGGTCGTCCGCGGCGACGGGTCTGCCTCGATCTCGCACACCGAAATCCGTTTCCTGAAACCGATTGGAGACTCAGAGCGGGCGCTGGGCAACATGATGGGCAGCCTCATTGGAGAAGTGCTCGCAGCCCAGAAGGTCAACGCGAGCGGCGAACGGGACGACGGTGGCGACTTTCTGTCAACCCTCGGCGGCGCGCGACGCTCCCGATCGCGTGGCTACGTCTCCTACCTCATCGATGAGGAAGGCAAGTGGTCGCGGTCCTCGACTCGATCGCCGCAGCAGCCGGAGAACGGATTCACCGTGGCGCAGTACGAAGATGATGACGACCTTCGCGTGCTGTGCCGCGCCTGGGAGAGTGGTGACCACGAGGCGCGGCATCTCATCCGGGTGCTGGCGGAGATGAGCGCGCGTACCGTCCGCAGGGTTTAACCGGATGGATCGCACCGATCCGGAGTTTCTTCATGTCCTGTTCCGCGTCCTGGGGATCGGTGGCCTGATCGGAGCAATCGGCGTGATCGCCTTGGTCATCGCCTTTCGAACGCTGGCACCCGCGGACGGAAAGGAACGCGACTTCCGAGGATCGATGTTGATTGTGATGGTGCTCGCTCTGGTGATGGTGGCCTGCGGCGGGCTGCTCGTCCTGTCGTTCGCCGGTCAGAGGTAGTGCGGGCTAGGAGCCTGCGCGGGAGAACCTCTTGAAGCGTGATCTTGGCGGAGCCTTGGGCGACCATCGCCGCCGGCCGTGTCGGCCTAGACCACGCCACGTTCACGCATGTCCACAATCTCCGCGCGGGAGTAGAGCAGTTGGCGAAGGATGGAGTCGGTGTCCGCTCCGAGAGCGGGAGGCGCCAGACGGGTCCGGCGGCGCGCACCATCGACCAGCACCGGATTTCCGACCGCGCGATACGAACCGAGTTGCGCGTGCTGGACGGTTTCAACCACTGCGTTTCCGGAAGGCGAGCGGAGGGCCTCCAGTACGCCGAGGACGAGCGAAACGGGAATGCCGGCCTTGCGGCATGACCTCACCCAACTCGATGCGGTCCGAATTCGGAATGCAGCTTCGAGCAGCGGGAGCAGCGTGGACCGGTTCTGCACCCGCTTCGCGTTGCTGGCGAAACGGGGCGAGAGCAGATCGGGCCGGCCGAGAACATCCCGGCACAGCCGTTCGTAGTGTCGGTCCGTGCCCACGCCGACCGCGAACGGACGATCGCTTGCGTGGAACAACTGATAGGGCACGATGGACGCGTGCGCGTTGCCCTGCCGCGCGCCTTCAAGTTTTGTCAGCAACGCGTTCTGCGCCACGTTGACGAGCGAAGCCGCCGTCGCTGCGAAGAGGGAGATCTCCAGCCTGCAGCCGCGGTCGTTCACTGCCCGTCCGGTCAGCGCCGCGCAGATCGCTCCGAAGGCGTGATGAGCCGTGAGAACGTCCGAGAGTGCGACGCCCACCTTCATGGGATCCCCGTCGGGCTCCCCGTTGATGGCCATCAGACCGGCGCCAGCCTGCGCCAGCAGGTCATAGCCGGGCGTATCCGCGTCGGGAGTGTCGCTGTCGAAGCCGGAGATCGTGCAGTGAATGACACGCCGGTTGCCCCGGCGGGGATCGGGAAAGCGCAACGAGGCCTTCTGTGCTGGCAGAAAGTTCTCCACCACGACGTCCGCGCGCGCCATCAACTCTCTGGCGATCCGCCGTCCCCCGGCCGACTTGAGGTTCAGCGTCATGGACTGCTTGTTCCGATTGACGGAGAGGAAGTAGGCGCTGATGCCGTTCACGAACGGAGGGCCCCAGCGACGAGTCTCATCGCCGCGCCCCGGCTCCTCGATCTTGATCACGCGCGCGCCGGAGTCGGCCAGGAGCTGGGTGCACAAAGGGCCAGCCAGCACGCGGGAGAAGTCGAGGACCACAAGGCCGCGAAGAGGATGGAGCGAGGTCCGCACACGTGCCACCATCGGCTGGATATAGCACAAGCCCTCCGGCCGGGAGGGAGCGAACGGGAGGTGGAGCGCCGGAAGAGCGAAGGTCCGCGCCGCCTACTGGTACTGCGTTTTCAGCGCATCGAGCTCGGCCAGGGCGCGCCGCAGGATGGCCACGACCTTATGGACCTCGCCCCCATACAGGCGGAGCTCCGCGTCGCAGTCGGTCATGGCGTAAACGGCTTCATCCTTCTCCAGGCGGTCACGCTCGAAACGAAGGCGCTCGGTCAGCTCTTCGATCTCGCTGACGAGGACGAAATGGACGTCTTTCTCGCCGAGATACCGTTTGCACTGAGGGCAATAGATCGATCGGTCTTCGGACGTTTCGACGAGGTCGAAAACGAACTGTCTCTGACACTGCGGACACTCGAAGACTTCGGGTAGCACGGTCTCATCCTCTGCCGCCGATTGTCGCACGGGCCGGAGTGGAGGGAGGCGGTTTTCGTTGCGCCTCGCGGAAACCGCACCAGCGCGAAAGTCTCGAAATCCAGCGGAATTCGACCGTTGACAGCAGGGTTTTTGGCCGTTAGCATCCACCGCCCGTCGATCCTGGGAGATCGTTCAATGGTAGGACAAGCGGCTCTGAACCGCTCAATCGGGGTTCGACTCCCTGTCTCCCAGCCAGGCGGGCCGGCACGGCCGGCAGCGTTGGTTGGCCCAGCCTCCGCCACCATTCCCGGTGATCGAGTCACATGTTGGGTTCACGAGAGTTCGAACCTCGGCCCTGTGCCTCAGCCACGTTTCAAACGGATCACACCTCTTCACTTAACGGGCCACGCTGCGGGGACGCTCGAACTGGCGTGAGGTTGGTTTGCGCGAAGCCCATGCTAGGATTTGTGCTATGCGACGGGTATCAATGCGCGCTGAGGGTGAGAATGTTCTCCGGGACGCAGCGACGATGCAGCGGACGATGAACCGATTGCGCGGTCCTGCGCTCATACCGCGCGGGGTGTACTGCTTCGAGCGCCACGAGGAGGCGGACGAGTGGATGATCCGGATGATCGCGGATACTCACGCGCGCCTGAACTCGAAGATCTCCTCGGACTCTGCAAAGCGCTGAACGCTGCTGAGGTTCGCTACGTCCTTATCGGCGGGTTTGCAGTGATCCTCCATGGCTTTGTCCGAGCTACGAAGGACATCGATTTGCTGATCGACGCGTCGGTCGCAAACGTTCGACGACTTAAGCGCGCCATGTCTGTTCTTCCCGACAACGCCATTGCGATGATTGCGGACGACGAGGTGGAAAAATACAAGGTCGTCAGGATCGCTGATGAGATCGTCGTCGATTTGTTGAAGGACGCCTGCGGCGTCGACTACGAACGCGCTGCTGCCGGCGGAATCGAGATCAGGACCATCGAGGGTGTTCCCATCCCTATCGCGCGTATGGAACTGTTGATTGAAACAAAACAGACCATTCGTTCCAGCGACGCGGCCGATGTTCACTTTCTGCGCTTGCGGATAGCCGCCGAACACGACCGAGAGGCCGGGTGAAACAACCGGAAACTGTCCATCGCCGCAGCGCGAAACAACTTCCTCAGCTCGTTCTAGCGAAACGGAATCCAGCGAGCCCATCGAGTTGACGCGGCGCGGCGAAGGTATGGCCGTGTTGATCGGGCGGAAGCTGTACGAGTGCCTTGCGACCCCATCGACCCTACCTCTGATGGAGCGTTGCAATTTTGTCGAGGGCATCCCGCGGTACTTCGACAGTCAAGTACAGGTCGGAGTCACAGACCGCCGGTTCTAACCGGCAGTGCCACGAGACCGCGCAGCGCTAAGCTCTTGCGCCAGCGAAGCGAGTCCGGTGGCACCGCCAGATGCAAACCCGGAAAGCGGCGGAACAAGGTGGTGAGGGCGATCTCCCCTTCCAGTCGGGCCAGCGCCGCACCGAGGCAGAAGTGCGATCCCATTCCAAACGCAAGGTGCTTGTTGGGTTCGCGAGCGATGTCGAATGTCTCGGGATCGGGGAACTGCGACTCATCGTGGTTTGCCGATCCCAGACTCACGCCGACGAGCTCACCGCGGGGAATCGTGATCGACCCGATGGTGATGTCCTCGAGCGTGACCCGCGGCGTTGCAAACTCCACCGGACTGGCAAATCGCAGAACCTCGTCGATGGCAGAAGCACGAAGTTCCGGGGTTGCCTCCATGCGCATTCGCTGCTCGGGATGCTGCATGAGGACCAACGCTCCGGTGGCAATCAGATGGACGGTCGTTTCGTGACCGGCCAGCAGCAGAAGGATGACCATACTGACGATCTCGTCTTCCGTGAGCCTGTCTCCCGACTCTTCGGCCTGGACCAGTGCTGTCATCAAATCGTCCTGCGGCGAGGCGCGACGCAGGGTAACCAGTCCGCGGATATAGCGGGAAAGGCTCGCGAGCGCGGGAAGGGCGCGCAGGAATACGCCAAGCGAGGCCGAGGCGCTGGCCGCCGCCGCCTTCTTCGTCCAGGGTCCGAATCGACGGCGGTCCTTGACCGGAACGCCCAGCAGCTCCGAGATGATCATCAATGGGACGGGCAACGCGTAGGCCTCGATGAGCTCGATCCTCTCGCCGCCGACAGCGCGGTCGAGAAGTTCGTCGCAGGTGCCCTGGATACGGGCGCGGAGCCCTTCGATCAGGCGGGGTGTAAACGCCTTCTGCACCAAGGATCGCAACCTGGTGTGGTCGGGAGGGTCGATTGTCAGGAGATTGCGGAACATCGCCTGCATCGACGTAGGGATCCACGGATACGCCTGGGTGTAGTCCTTGGAAAACCTCGGGTCCTTGAGAACCTTCACGACGTCGTCATAACGCGTAACGACCCAGATCGCTGGCAACCAGAAGGCTACGTTGGCCCGATAGACGGGAGCCTCGCTCCGCAGACGAGCGTAGGTTGGATAGGGGTTGGCCTTGAATCGAGGATCGTCAAGGCGAGGCAGCTCGATCTTCGGCACTGTGACCGTAT
>JBDSGC010000301.1:0-4881 GCA_039919215.1 Thermoanaerobaculia bacterium
AGCTCCAGGACTCCGCAGACGTGCTTGCCGATGTAGATGGGGACGCAGACCACCGAGTGGGTCTTGTGTCCCAGGCTCTGGTCAATCGCTTTGTGAAAAAACTTGTCCGCGTCCACGTCCGTGGAAAGGTAGGGCGATCCCGTCTGATACACCTGACCGACGATTCCGAACTGGGCCGAAAGGCGATGGCCGATGAGATCGCCCCCCGACTGGCCAAAGGTGGCGATGAAGACCAGCTCGTTTTCTTTGCGCGAAGCCACCTTGTGGAAGGGATCGTCCAGGAGAATGGACCCCGACTCCGAGGGGACGAACTCGTTTGCTTTCTGCAGGATCTGGCGGAGCACCAGATCGAGGTCGATGTCCCGGCTGAGCGACAAGCCCGATTTCTGGCGCTCCAGAAAGCGCTCCAGCTGCGGGATTTCCAGTGAGTGGAACTCGATCATGGTCGTCAGGGGATCCGGCGCATTATACGGAGTCACCGCGCTCTGCCGCGAACGCATCGCGCTCGAACGAGATCGCGCGGTATGCCTGGTCCCGCGACAGTCCCCTTCTCCGATACCGCAGGTACTCGCTGCCGTAACGCCAGAGGAAAGGAATCAACCCCAGCTCGGCGACCTGGCGGACGTGGGCCAGCTCATGCCGGACCATCGCCCCCAGCTGATCTTCACGGATCCCCGCGGCGAGATAAATGCGACGCCCCAGGGTGATTCCAGCCACGTCGCGGAACAGCCAGGGACGGAGCCACCAGGGATAGCCGATGCGGACCACCGCCCGGGCGTCGGCAAGAGCCTCCTCGATCTCCGCAGTCCACCTCATCTATGATCCCGCCATGCGAAAGACGATCCTCCTCGGCCTCTGCTCCCTCCTTCTCACACTGAACCTCGCCGCCCAGCAAGACTTCAGCAAAGTTGAGATGAGAGTCATCAAGGTCGCCGGCTCGGTGTACATGCTCCAGGGTGCCGGCGGCAACATCGGCGTCTCCGTCTTCGACGACGGCTTCGTGGTGGTCGACGATCAGTACGCCCCCCTCGTTCCGAAGATCAAGGAAGCCTTGAAGGGAATCACCACCAAGCCGATGAAATTCATCATCAACACCCACTATCACGGCGATCACACCGGCGGGAACGCCATCCTGGGGCAGGATGCTCCGATCATCGCGCACGACAACGTGCGCAAGCGCCTGCAGAGCGGAGCGACGCTCTTCGGCCAGACCACTCCTCCCGCCGCTCCCGCCGCACTTCCGGTCATCACCTTCAACGATCACGCGACGCTCTATGAAAAGGGCGAGGAGATCCACCTCACCCATGTGCCACCCGGACACACCGATGGCGACACCGTCGTCGACTTCAAGACTTCACGCGTGGTGCACATGGGCGACGACTTTTTCAACGGCATGTTCCCCTTCGTCGACCTGGGCAACGGCGGCAGCGTCCGCGGCATGCTGGCCACCGTCGACGCCACCGTGGCCAGGATCGGCGATGACACCAAGGTCATCCCCGGACATGGAGAGCTCTCCGACAAAGCGGGCCTCCGCGCCTTTGCCGACATGCTCCGCGGAACCCTGGGAGCGGTGCAGACTGCGATGAAGGCCGGCAAGAACGTCGAGCAGATGAAGAAGGAAAACGTCCTCGTCCGCTGGGCCTCCTGGGGCAAGGGATTCATCAACACCGACCATTGGATCGAGACGCTGGCCGAAGAGCTGAAGAAGAAAAAGTAGGGACACGAGTCGCTGAGCTCCCAACCGGCATTCTGAAGCTGAGGCGCAGCTCAATGCGCCGGGAACATCGACGACGCCCTTCCTCACGAGCCCCCTCTCCCCGCCGCAGCGGGGAGAGGGTCCGCGAAGCGGGGGTGAGGGTCCCTTCTCGTTCGCGAGTCACAGAGCGATCCCCTCATCCGCCTTCGGCACCTTGTATGTTCTCTAGCGAAGACGCGGGGAAGCCGCCGGCACCCAAGGCCATGAGCCTGTGGAGAAGAAAGGCTCCCCGCCCTCTTCACCAAGACCGAAGAGTATCTGAGGCGTGAGAGCCAGCATTTACAAGGTCGGTCGGTGAGGTCGCAGGGTCGGGAAGCCCACGTCTTCAATAGCGCGAATGGAGGCGAGATGCAATCGACCAAGACGTGGTGTGGGATCGATGTAGCAGCCAAGACGTTGGAGGCGAAGCGGCGGCGCGCGAGCGAGGCAGCCACGCAGACGTTCGACAACGACGCCGCGGGTCACCTAGCGGTTCTCAAGTGGGTGGGAAAGGGCGCGCTGGTGTGTATGGAAGCGACTGGCGTGTACCACCTGCAGCTGGCGTTGACCCTTCGGGCCGGCGGCGTGCGGGTGATGGTGATCAACCCGCGGGTAGCCAAGGACTTCGGGCGTGCTCTAGGGAATCGGAGCAAGACCGATCCGGTCGACGCGAACACCCTGCTCGAGTACCTCGAGCGAATGGGCTTCGTCGCGTGGCAGCCGCCCTCCGCGGTGGTGCTGGAACTGCGTGAGCATGGTCGGCGGATCACTGAGCTGGTGCAGGCTAGTGTCGACGAGAAGAACCGCGCGCATGCGAAGGGGACCAGCCGTCTGAGCCGGGTCGTGCTCGATGACGTCAAGGCTCACCTGGCCCAGCTGCAACGACGAATCGCGCGCATGGAGTCTTCGGCCATGGCTGTGATCAAGGCCGATCCGAGCCTGCTCGAGATGTACGGCATTCTGGTGAAGATCCAAGGGGTTGGGAGGCGCTCGGCGATCCTGCTGCTCACGGAGCTGGCCGTGCTCGATCCGACCATGACGGTCAAGCAAATCGTGGCCTACGCCGGCCTGGATCCTCGCCGGTATGAGTCGGGAACGAGCGTGGAGAAGGCGACCCGAATCAGCAAGATCGGCAATGCTCGTCTGCGAGCGATCCTCTATATGAACGCGCTGTCGGCCGTCCGACACGAGCGTGGAGCAAAGCTGTTCTACGCGCGACTGGTGGCACGCGGCAAGAAGAAAAAGCAGGCTCTCGTCGCGGTCATGCGCAAGCTGCTCCATGGCATCTGGATCGTGCTCCAGCGCCGGGTTCCGTTCGACAGCGCAGTCCTATTCGCGGCCTCGCTTGCGCAGGCCGAATCCTCCGATTCGGCCGTAGCAGCCCCCCAGCCGGAGCCGGAGCAGGATCACCGGAACGGCCGGAGCGAAGCGAAGGAGCTGCGCCAGCAGCTTGAACCTGCTCCGGCGGAGGCTACCCGCAGACGAAAAGTTGCTTGACTCTCAACAGAGTATCTTCTCCCCGTGCCCGGGGAGAAGGACTCTCGATGCAAGAGGACCTGCTGCGCGCGACGTCTAACGGTGCAGGTTCATCAGGATGAAGCCGACGATGACCACGGCGACTACGATGAGAATGATCACCGTCATGCTGCTCGACTTCGAAGAGCCGCTCGAAGCGCTGTGCTCGTAGATGACCTTGCGGGAGACGTGCTCGTCATCGTCGTTGACCAGAGTCTCCTCGTTCACGATGCGGTCGTCGCTGGGTGGTTGCATGAGAGCGATTGGCAGCAAGCAGGGTGCCACCCTCGCTCGAGATTGACGACTTCGCACCGCAGGGCGCTTCTGCTGTCTGAGAGAAGTTCCTCAGGTCGACGCCGGCCTGGGGGAGTCGGCCAGGTGCGCCGAGGTCCAGGCGAAGATGGGGATGGAGAAGCAGCTCAGAAGCGCGGCCGCGGCGAATGCGGTCCCCAGCCCGAGGCGCTGGCCGATGGCCCCGACCAGCAGCGATCCCGTTCCGATCCCCGTATCGAAGGCCCAGACGATGCTCCCGAACGTGCGCGCCCGTCGCGCAGAATCGGTGTGCTCGAGCACGAACGACACGAATGCCGGATAGGCCCCGCCAAAGCCGACGCCGAAGATGGCCGCGGACAGGATCATCTGCCATCGCTGGTGGGCACCGGCAAGGATGAAGAAGGCGATGGGGACCAGAACGAGCGAGGGATACAGCATCCGCTTCGGTCCGAGGCGATCGCCGAGATGGGAGAAGCAGATGCGGAAGATCACCAGGCTGATGGCGTAGACCGTCAGATAGATGGAGGGCGGAGTGATATGGCGTTCGATTGCCAGGATTGCGGCGTAGGTCATCATCCCCCCGTATCCGAACGCGGCGACGGTCAGCGAGAGGGTGATCCGGATGACCCGCCAGTCCCAGGACTGGCTCATTCCGCCGGTGCGCTGAGGAGGCGGGGTGTGGCTCACCGGGAGGAACAAAGCCCAGACGGCCATGATGATGGAGAGAAGGGCCAGTTCGTTGCACAGCGTGGCCCAGCCGAAACGGAAGATGTAGAGACCGGCCGCCGGCGCGATGGCCATGGCGCCCGTACTGGCCAGACCCCAGTAGGCGAAGCCCTGAGTGCGCCGCGACTCCGGGATGAACTCGCTCATGATGGCCGAGGCGGACGAGAGAATCGCGGACCAGATGGCCCCGTGGATCGCTCCGACCACCAGCAGCAGCGGCAACTGACGAATCACTCCGTAGGCGAAGGAGAATCCGATGAAGAGCAGCGAAGCGACCACCAGGAGCTTGCGGCGCCCGAGGTGGTCGGCGACGTTGCCCATCAACGGAGCGGCGAAGGCGCTGGCAAAGGTGTACACCGAGAGAAACCAGCCCGCCTCCGCTTTCGAACCGCCCAGTTGAAGAATCCGGAAGGGGATGGCCGGCAGCAGCTGGAATGCTGAGAAAAACGTGATGAAGGCATACGCCCACAACATCAGGAAACGCGGAGTGAACAGTGGCTCTCGGACCGGCGAGGCGGGCGGCATGAGGCGCGGATTGTACAAGGAGGTCCGCGGCACCTCGGCCGGCGGCGCCTGGGAGCCTGGGCGGCAGAACGTCCTGGAGCGTGATCTTGGCGGAGCCTTGGGCAACC
>JBDSGC010000302.1:0-8004 GCA_039919215.1 Thermoanaerobaculia bacterium
CGCCGCTCCGCGGCTGACGAATTCTTGGTGGATGATTCCATCCCAGCGCTGACGCGCTGGGCTACCGAGAAGCCGCCGCGTCCGCGGCTGGCCCTTCGGTCGCCGGCAGCGATGCCGACACTACGAAAGCCTGAGCGATTTTTTCGCAGCCTCTGAGTCCGCGAACGATCGCGGCGATCGAACCTCCCCTTCGCATGGACGCCCACCCTCTCCTGTGTTCCGATACCTGCCAATGCTCGACATCCTTTATGAGGACGAGGCGCTGCTCTTCGTCAACAAGCCGCCGGACATCGTGGTGCAGCGTGGCTACGATGCCGACGAGCCGATCCTGATCGACCAGGCGGTCGCCCATGCGGGGCCGCTCTTCCTGATGCAGCGTCTCGACCGGGGCACCAGCGGCGTGATGTTTTTCTCGAAACTGTCGTCGATCAACGCGAACCTCACGCGGCAGTTCGAGCGCAAGGCGATTCGAAAGCGCTACCTTGCCTTGTCGGAGGGACACCTCGGCGAGCGTCAGGTCATCGACGCGCCACTCGCGCGCATCGGTCCGATTTCCTTCGGGGTCCGGCCGTCCGGGAAGCGCGCGGTCACCGTGGTTGGGCCACTCGCGGCGACCGCCTGCGGCTCGTTTCTGCGCATCGATCTCCTTACGGGTCGCACCCATCAGATCCGCGCGCATCTGGCAGCGATCGGGCATCCTTTGATTGGCGACTGGCTGTACGGAACTCGCAATGATGGACGACCAATGCTGCACGCAGTCGCCTTGACCATGACCCATCCTCTTACAAATCAAAGACTTGCCGTCACCGCTCCAATTGCGACGGATTTTCTAGCCTCTGCGGTTGCTCGGGAAATCGTGTCCGGGAGCGAGGACATGATGACCCTTGCTGAGAACAGCTAAATGCTTGAGTGCATTAGAATAATCACCACCGGCACTCCGTTATGGACGGCATAGGAGACACGACGATGAAACACTGGACCAGAATTGCGTTCCTCCTGGCATTCGTGCCGATCGTCGCCTCGGCTCAGTTCAAGGATCTCGATGCGGCGATGTCGAATCTCACCCGAGGTTTCGGGAGCGGCGACACACAGGCGGTTCTCTCCGGAATCGGCTCCACCGACAAGGTGATGCTGGAGTTCCCGGGAATCATGGATGAGACCGGCTTTTTCGGACGCGACCAGGCCGCCTATCTTCTCGACGGACTCTTCTCGAAGGTGAAGCCGAGCGGGTTCGAGCAGCAGAACGCCCGCAAAGTCAGCGCTGAGGGGCAGTACCACCTCACCGCGATGTGGACCATCGACAACAACGGGAAGTCGGAAGCGCGCGAGCTCTACATCACCATGCGCAAGAACGCCGGCGACCGCTACTCCATCGTCTCGGTGCGTTCCGCGGGTAAGTGAGCAGCAGCATCTCGCGGTAATGTGGTGAGCAATCCCGGGCGGCAGGCGTGGCGAGATGGGCGTACGAGAACGAATGACGAGGCATGAGTTGCCTCAGGCTGCATGGATCGCCGTCGCGCTCGCGACGGCGATTCGTCTTTCAGCACATCTCCGCCCTCAGTCGCCGACGCTGACCGCGACCCTGGCCGTTGTGGTGGGCCTGCTGGCGATCGCCGCCATGGCCCTGTCGCAGCAGAAGGAAACGCGCGCTGCTGGAGCCGTGCTGCTGACGGTTGCGCTTCTCGACGGCGCGACGCTCATGGCCACGGCGCGGGCCTTCGAAGCCTTTCCTCAGCGATCGGAGCGGCATCTCGGACGCGAGGTCGCTCGGATCCGCGGGGAGATTCGAGAGTCCGAGCAGGGGCTCGATTCCGCACTGGAGCATGTGGCCTCCCGGCTCGAATCCAACCCGACGGCGGACCGCAACGCCCTCTTCGCAATGTTGAAGAGTGAGGGCTCGCCGTTCCGAGGAGTACGGATCGTGGCACCGAGTGGAGAAGCCGTGGCGTGGTGGGGAGAAGACCTGCGGACCGCCGGGTCGACGAGCTATGAGTTCGATACCACCAATCTCTACCTGGTCCGCTCCCGCACGCTCCCCCGCCCCGCGGTTTCCATTCAGGCTTTCGAGCGCATTCCCAATGGACACAAAGAGCGATCGCTCTTCGATCTCGACGACGACTGGATCGTAGGAAGCCTCTTCCACGCAGGAACGCTGCGACAGGCGAGCGGGGCGCGTCGATACGTCGTCGAGCGCACTCCGACCGGAGCGCTCCTCATCGACATGCAGCCGAGGAGCCGCAGTGAAGTGCTGGGCAGTGTGCGGTCGCTGGGAGGCAACCTCGCGGCCGCATTGATGGCCATCGGGACGCTCCTGGTCCTTTCCCTCCTGCGCCGCCACCGCTCCGTCGCGGGAACGGTTGCGCTGATCGCGCTGGCTCGCGTCAGCCTCCTGCCACTGCACGTCGAGGATGATCCGTGGCGGATCTTCCGATTCGACGTTTACGGGTCGCGAATTCTCGGAATCTTCAGTCGCTCGCCGTTCGACCTGCTGGCGACATCGTGTGCGCTGCTGGCGATCGCCATCGTCCTGACGCGCCGTCGCTCCGATGCCCAGCGGCCCCAGCCCGTCTCCCTGTGGTCGCACTTGGCACGCCTGGCCGCGGCCTGTTCCGCCGGCATCGGGCTGGTTCTTCTCCTACGGAACTTTGTGGACAACGCCCGCATCGCAGCGATCCCCGATCACATCGTCCCGCTTTCCGTGGCGCAGGGAGTCCTCCTGGCGGCCTTGCTGGCGTGTGGCTTCACCATCATCCGCCTGACCCGTCACGATGGCCCGCTCGCGCCCACGCTCCTGGCGTTGGCCGTGGCCTCGCTGCCTGCGGCCGGAATCGCGTGGCGACTGGGCGAAGAAGCGGGTCCGGCCTTTCTGCTGATCGCTCTGGCGGTGGCCATCTCGTTCCTCGTGCATGCCCTCACCGGCAGTCGCACCCTCCGGCTCTTCACCATGGCCCTGCTCATGGTGCTGGTGATCTATGCGCCGCTGCACCGCTTTGAACGTGCCTCTGGCAGACGCTTCATCGCGGAGACCTACGCGCCGCTGGTGGTGGGCGAAGCAGGGCAGCTCCGCACGATGATCGAGGACACCCTGCAGGCAGAGTTCTCCCATACGGAGCTCAGCGCAATCCTGCCGGACGACTACCGCAAGATGAGTCTCGAAGACCTGGCCTACGCGCTGTGGCTGCGCAGCGATCTGGCGAAATGGCGCGTCCCGGCAGTCATCAACGTTCACGACATCTTCGATCATCCGCTGAGCCGCTTCGGAGTGGGCCTCCCTCAGTTCAGCGAACGCCGCTCGGAGGTCGGACGGGAGGTCCTCCAGCTGGGAAACATGACCCGCGTGCTCCTCCACCACGACTTCGAGCTGACCATGAACGGGATCCCCATCGCCGAAGGGAGCGTGCATGTTCTCAACCCCGCCGACCCGGGAGCGACCACGTACGCAGACGTCTACCGGGACTTCTTCGAGCCCTCGCTCGACGACAGAGTCTCCGGCCTGCATCCCCAGAGGGAAGTGGTCGTGTATGACCGGGACGGCAACGTTCAAGGCGGCGTGCCCCTGCGACTGCCCCAGAGCCCGGTCCACTACTTCGCCAGCCTGAGGATGGGAAGCGGGGCCTGGGTGCGGGGAAGCGACAGCGGAGGCGCCGCGATCTACCTGCGCAAGACGGACAATGCGCTGTACGCGTTCCCGCTGCAGGTGGCCTCCCGGGGCCAGCAGATTCGCAGGGCAGGCGGCGTGGCCATCTGGGCCATCGCCCTGGTCCTTCTGGTGATCATCACCCAGTCACTGCCGATGATCGCCTCGGTGGTGCGACGGTTTCCGCGGCAGATCGATTTCCGAACTCGAACGGCCATCTCCCTCACCGCGGTGGTGGTGGTTCCGCTGATCATCTTCGTGCTGTTCGTGCGGGCCTATCTGGCCAACCGCCTGGAGGCGGAGTACCTCGACCGCGGGCAAACCTCCCTCAACGCCGCGCAGCGGGTGATCGAGGACTACCTGGCCTCCACCAGCGCCACCACACGGCCCGAGCAGGTGCTGGACGACGACGTCCTGAGCTGGCTCGCCCGCGTGATCGGCCACGACCTCCATCTCTATCGCGACGAGCAGCTGGTCGCATCGAGCCGGCGTGACCTCTTCGCCGCTCGGGTGGAGTCACAGCGGCTTCCTGGCGACGTTTACTCCGCGATCGTGCTGGGCGGAAAACAGCTGGTGCCGGCGGTGCGCGCCTCCGGCTCCACGCAGTACATCGAGATCTACAGCCCCATCAATCTCGTGCGCGGCCAGAGCTACACCCTGGCTCTGCCGTTCATCGTGCAGGGAAGGCAGATCGAGGCGCAGGTCAACGACCTGGCCACCACCATCTACATGCTGCTGGTCTTCATCGCTCTGGCCGCCATCGCGGTTGCGTACTGGACGGCGCGCAGCGTGACGCGTCCGGTGCAGGCGCTGGTGGCGGGAGCCCGTGCCGTCGCCCGCGGCGATTTCGAGATCGAGGTCCACGCCCCCGCAGACCCCGACCTCGGCCTGCTGGTCACCACCTTCACCGACATGGCCCAGTCCATTCGCCGGCAGCAGAACGATCTCCGACACGAACGAGACCGGCTGCAGACACTCCTGGAGAACATCAACGCTGCCGTCGTCGTCCTCGGGCGCGGCATGCTCGTGAGCGCCACCAACGCCACGGCGCGAAAGCTCTTCGGTCAGCCCCTGGCTTTCCATCTTGAGGTTCGCCAATTCATCGACTCCCACCGCCGTGGCAGCGCCGAGTCGGAGGAAGTCCAGCTCAGTGTCGACGGGGCCGATCGAACCTTCCGCGTCTCCATCGTCCCTCTCCCCGACAGCGAAGAGGAAATGCTGATTGCCGAGGATGTCACCGAGATCCTGCGCTCCAACCGGCTGGAAGCATGGGGCGAGATGGCGCGACAGGTGGCCCACGAAATCAAGAACCCGCTGACCCCCATCCAGCTCACGGCCGAGCATCTTCGCGCCGTGGCCGATCGCGACGATCCCAACCTTCGCTCGGTGGTGGTCACGGCGGTGGACAACATTCTTCGCCAGGTGGTCACCCTCCGCGAAACGTCGCGGGAGTTCAGCGATTACGCGTCGCTGCGGCAGGCCCAGCGCAAACCGGTGGCCCTGCGCAGACTGCTCGAGGAGATCGCGGCAGGGTACGAGGACAGCGGTGAACGGGGCATCGACTTCCAGTACGACATCTCGCCCTCCACGCCGGAAACCTTCTCCGGCGATGCACGCCTGCTGCGCGGGGCCATCTCCAATCTGGTCGAGAACGCCTTGCAGGCCACGCCGGGCGGCAAGGTGCGACTGGCCAGCGCTGGCGAGGATTCGAGGGTCCTGATCAGCGTGGAGGACGACGGGCCGGGGGTGGCTCCGGAACTCCTGGCGAAAATCTTCGATCCCTACTTTTCCACGAAGTCCTCAGGCACCGGTCTGGGTCTGGCCATCGCGCGGAAAGCGATCGAAGAACATGGAGGCGTGCTTCGGGCCGAGAATCTCGAACGCGGCTTCCGGATCGCCATCGAGCTTCCCCGTCGGCCCCTGTCCTTGCCGGCCTCCGGACCGATGCTTGAATAAATTGCGCCCCCGGATGCGTTTTCGCATCGTTCTCATGAGAAAGCTGCTGCTGGTCTGCTTCATCGTCACGCTCTTCGGCGCGCCCATCGCGCACGGCCAGAGCGTGCTCGACGAGACCCGGACGACGTTGCGGTCCCAGCTCCTTCGCCTGATCAATCGTGATCGCAGCCGCTTCGGCCTTCGACCGGTGGAGCTCGATCCGGCGACATCGACGATCGCGGATGCCTACTGCAGGGACCAGATCCGCAATCGAACCATGGGGCACTTCGGCATCGACGGCGAAGCTCCCTACATGCGCTATTCCTTCGCCGGCAGCAACGATGGGATCAGCGAGAACGCGGCCGCCTGGTCGGCGAACTATCACTTCAGTGACCGAACGCTCTTCGACATGATGCGCCGCTCCGAGGAGTCGATGATGAGCGAAGCCGGTCCTCATGATGGTCATCGCCGCGCCATTCTCGACCCTTACGCCACGCATGTGGGCGTCGGTCTGGCCTGGGAGCGAGGCGAGTTCCGCATCGTGGAAGCATTCATTCGCCGCTACGTTCAGTGGACCCGCGCCATTCCTCGAAGCGCCATCATCGGCGAACGAGTGCTCATCAGCGGAAAACCGGCCGGCGGATATCCCGTGGAAGCGATCACCGTGCATCGCGACCCTCTCCCGCGCCCCCTGTCCGTCGTCGCCGCGAACAGCATCGACAGCTACAGCCTGCCTCAACCCCGCCGCGAATACCGTCCCCGCCTCAAGCAGTGGTTCCGCCGGCGAAGCGACGGCGGGATCGAAGAGATCCGCGACGAGTACAGCGACGGCCGTACCGGAGACTTCTTCGTGGCGGACGACGGATCGTTCAGTTTCGCTGTTCCTCTCGATGAGGGTCCCGGCGTTTACACCGTGGTGGTGTGGCTGCATCCCACCGGCGCCCATCTCACCGTTCCGGCCAGCAACATCTCCATCCGCGTGGATGCGCCGGTTGGAGCCCTGCCTGCCCCTTCGGTCGGCACCCGCTGATATTCTCGCCGACTGGCGACATTTCTGCACCACGAGGACATCAGTGCCAAGCGACTCCACCTACGACTGCATCATCATCGGCGGGGGCCCCGCCGGGCTGACCTGCGCCATTTTCCTCGGGCGTTACCAGCGCCGGGTCCTGCTCATTCACAACGGCAGACCGCGCAACTATGCATCGCGCGCCATTCATGGGTTCATCGGCCAGCACAACATTCCGCCGGGCGAGCTGTTGCGTCGAGGCCGGGAAGAGGCAGAGGCTGCGGGCGCGGAGCTCTTCGAATGCACCGCGTCCAAGGTAGACCGCGTCGGCGACATCTTTGAGGTCACAACCGACAAGGGGATGCTGAAGGCCCGGCGCGTGGTCCTGGCTTACGGCGTCCGCGACATTCTTCCCGACATCCCTGACGTGGAGCGCTACTACGGCGGCAGCCTCTTTCATTGCGCGGACTGCGATGGATACGAAGTTCGCGACCGGGTGGTCGGCGTGATCGGGTGGGGTGTCAAGGCGGTCGGTCTCTCCCTCAAGCTGCTGCAATGGACCTCGAAGATCACCGTCTTCACCGACGGGCACGAGCGAGGGTGGACGCCGGAACACCACAGCAAGCTCCTGGCCGAGGGGATCAAGGTGCAGGAAGAGAAAATCCTTTCCCTGACCGGCAGGGAAGCCATGGTCGACGCGGCGGTCCTGTCGACCGGGGAGCACGTCGCGGTGGAGGCACTGTTCTTCACCATCGGAGTGGAGCGCGCCTGCATCCTGGCCGAGGAGGTCGGCTGTAACGTCGACCCCGAGCATCCGAACATCGTGGTGGATGATCACAAGCAGACTTCGGTCGAAGGGGTCTACGCTGTGGGCGATCTCGTTGCCGGGTCGCAACTGGCAATCACCTCGGCGGCCGACGGCGCCATCGCCGCCATCGCGTTGAACAAATCGCTCCTTCCACCCTCGCATCTGGTCTGACCGTGCCAGTCCAGCGCCGTCAGCGGCAAACGGTGTACTCTCTCGCGCCGTGCTCGTCTTCATCGCCGGAACGCCCGAAGATGTTTTTGCGCCCGAACTGGCCCTGGGCATCGAAACGGAGCTCCTCGCTCGCTTTCCAGAGCTTTCGTTCCACGCCCACGAGGTGTATCGATCGGACGGTGTGGAGCCAGTCGGCTGGTCCCGGCTTCAGGCCCGCGTGGCGCAGTCCATCCCTTCTGCGCCGCATCTGACGTCGATCGACGCCTATCAATCCGTGTATCTCCCGCTGCCTCTCGACGTGGTCCAGCATCTGCTCATTCCCAACGCGGCCGACCCGCTGGAAATCGGGAGCCTCGAGCACCTGCTGGACGAGTTGCGGCAGTTCGCCACCGCGGCCGCACTTCCGACCGACGATGTGGAGATGATGCAGCTCTCCGCGCACTA